>CAZKWG010000169.1:0-11927 GCA_964556105.1 uncultured Enterobacterales bacterium
CACGCGAAGGAGCTCCCATGACCTCACGACCTCTTCAGAACACCCTCGCGCTCGGTCTGGCGCTCAGCGTGTTGCCGCTCGAAGGCTGTGTGCCGAAGGGTGGGCCGTCTATGACAGACAGCGCGCCAGACGTCGAGACGGGGATGGGAGAGACGAGGGATACGGCAGGGACGGAGTGGCCAGCGCTGGTGTGTCCGAGTTGGATAGGGGGGCCGAGTATGGGGCTGAACGACCCTCCCGGCATTCAATTCGACTCGCGGATGCCGGTGTTTGGGTTCTTTGATCACGTCTCTACCCGGTTGAATGTCACTGTAGACGACCACTTTCGGGTATTCGTCGTTTCAGGATTCAATATCCTTGACTTTTTTGTAGGCTCCAGTTCGGAACTGTTCATCACCTGTACCGAGGAGGGAGCCTTTCTGATGCAGGAGGAGGCCGCTGAATGGTCGAGGACCTCGGGTGCTATTGACGCTCTGACTTCAAGCGTCATCATCGAGTATGAGCCCTGGATATTGCTGATTCCTGCGGACCTCGAGGTGGGCACCACCTGGGAGATTGACAGCCAGCGCGTGACGACGCTGCGCTCGGGCGAAGTGGAGGTCGACCGCATCACCGAGACCCGTCAGGTGACCGCCATCGAGACGGTGTTGCTGTTCGGCGATGAGCCGTGGCCTGCGGTGCGCATCGAATCGAGCACGGGTCAGCGCTGGTGGTACGGTGAGGATGTGGGGCTCATCGGGATGGACGGCCTGAGCGCAGTCGAATGGTCCCTTGACTGGCCCGGTGTTCGTTCTGCCCCCGACGCGCACGCGTCGCCGTTCGCTCCGCGCACTCCGGCCGATCCGACTCACCTCTCCGCCCCGACGCCGCCCACTCCAGAGGTGGAGGATCCTGCGGACCCGACCTGCCCCGCCTACTCGGGCTTCTCTGCCGTAGGCACGGTCTGGGACTACACGATGGCGCTTCCGGGTATCGAGGGGTGGGAGCGTGCCCAGCTCGTGTCTCTGGACGCCGAGACCGGTCTGGTCAGCTTGGAGATCGATGGGGTCTACCGTGGGGGCGGCTGGTCGTTCAGCTTCCAGCGCGTCGAACGCTACCAGTGCACCGCTACGCAGGTGCTGCTCCTCGGCACCGACATCGAGGGGACGGTCACGGACGGCGTCACGACGGTCCCGATGGACTCGTCGGGCACCTGGGACCCCGGGATGTCGATCCTGGAGGTGGACGCGGTGGACGGTGTGCCGGTCTCGAGCTGGGAGTCGAGCGCGACAAGGACGGTGACCTGGACCGATGGCCGGACAGGGACGCATGACTACCTCGATTATCCCTTCGAGACCGGCGCGTTCGAGACCCTCTCGCTGCTCGGCACGACCGTCGAGGCGGTCACCGTCCAAGTCGATCTCTATTCTTCGACGTCGAGCACTCGCGATGCCTACTTCGTCCCCTGGATCTGGTGGTCCCCGGATCTTGGGATGGTCAAGCGCGGCGGCCTGACGCTGGACGCGTACGCACTCGGGACCGGCGTCGTCATGGACTGAACCCAACAGGAGATCACCGCGGTTCAACCCCCGCAGGCGTCCGCTGCCAGTCAACCTGCACCCGCAGCGCTGGTTGTCGGCTGGATGACCACGGGCAGCTTCTCCAGCGCCGCGGCCGCTCCATCGGACCACGGTCGGACATCTGGAAGGATGCGTTGATCCATGGGTAGGCCCGGCGCGTACCTCCGCAAGACCCTACACACGGAGAAAATCGCCATGCTTCGCACCTTCTGCCTTCTCGGACTCTGCTCGATCTTCGCCAACCTCGCCCGCGCCGACGAGATCTGCTACGACCTGCAGGTCTGCGAGGAGGTCTGTACGGAGGGCTACATTGTGGACGACCTGTCCGTCAACCCGACGCAGGTCCAGGCCCGCACGGTGCGCGGCTTCCAGGAGGTCGAGCTGCCCGTGACCTGCGAGACGGTCTGCACCTTCGAGGAGTTCTGCTACCCGGAGGGTGGCGAGGGTCCCACCCATGACACCGACGAGATTGACGCCTGCTACGCCGAGCAGCTCCTGGTGGACCAGATCCGCTGCATCCAGGCGCTCCAGGGCTGAAGACAGGCAGGCGCCGCGGAGACGCGAAGCACGTCGCTCAGTACAGGTGTCCGTAGTACACGCCGCTCTCGGCGTAGCCGATCTCGTCCAACACAGGGACGAGCCCGATGAGCGGCCGGAAGGGGAGCGTCGCCACCACCGTGATGGTCTGCGGATCGACCGTGTCGTCGATCGAGACCTCCACGGTGGCGCCCTCTCCGTCGAGGCCATAGGCGGTCATCACGGCCCGCGTCACGTTCTCCGCGGACTGGCTTGGATCCTCACTCTCGGCGATCCCGCCGGCGATCCGCGTCCCGCGGCCCACGGCCACGACCATCGTGAGCTGCTGGAACATGTACCAGCTCCAGTCGAAGACGCCGGCCAGCAGCGCCATGGCCAGCGGGAGCACCAGGCCGAACTCCACCGCGGTCGCGCCTCGCCGCCCACGACGGGCGGGGCGCGGCCCGGGAGCGCGCTCGGGCCGGCTCACTGGTCCACCAGACGGAAGGTGCTCTCCGCCCGAAGCAGGTCAGGTGTGGGCAGCATCTTCAACATGTTGTGGTAGGTCAGATCGACGCTGACCGTGACGACGTCGCCTGTGCTCAGGGAGGACAGCGTCGCGGAGATCTCCGCCTCGTCCACGTTGAAGCCGCCCAGGGTGAGGGTCTGGCTGGTCCGCGCGATCGCCACGGCCGTCGCGTCATCGCGGTCTTCGACGACGCTCCCTGCGAGCGCGCCGTCCCGGGTCGCCTGCACCAGCGCCACCTGCCGCTCGAGGAACCAGCCCCACTCGATGACGCCGGCGAGCATGACCAGGAACACCGGCGCCGTAAAGGCGAACTCCACGGCGACCGATCCTCTGCGGCCTCGGGGCATGATCACTCCACCAACGAGGGCGGCGCGGACTTGACGACACCGTAGTCACCCCCACCCCAGCTGTTGCCCACGTCGTAGATCTCTGTGACGTCCAGCTTGATGTAGATGTTCTTGGTGTCGGACGCCCCCTTCCAGTTGAGGTCGTAGATCACGCCCCAGACGAAGCCCAACACCTCGAAGCTCTTGTTCCACGTCCCGCCGGTCGTGCAGTAGTCGGAGGTGGTGTCGATGACGGGGAAGGGGCCCTCGAGCACCCGGCCGTACTTCGCGCTGGCGATGGAGCTGGTCTCGACCTGCGCGGGCATCGTCCCCCAGCGTGAGGTGTCCCAGGTCATCGGCGAGGACTCGAGGAGGCTATCCAGCTCCTGAAGACCGGCGTCGACCGCGCCGTTGCTCGTCTCCGCGACCTCGCCTACCTCCGACGATGTACAGCTCTCGTCGGTCGAGCCCGTCGTGTACCACTGCGCCATGCAGTCTGCCGCCAGCTCCGTGTGCGACTTCCCCCAGGAGGCGCTGGGCGTGGCGCCGATCGCCGTCCAGCCCGTGGTGTCCTTGCCGTCCGGGGCCAGCTTCAGCGTCAGGCTCTCGATCTTCGTGTCCGAGTACTCCTCGAACATGCAGTCTGCCATGCCGAAGGGCCAGTACCAGTCTACCCCTCCCGCCCCCAACCCGGGCCGAGCGAGCGCTGTGGCGCGCACCTCTGCGCTGAGCGGCCCGCTGCCAAAGGCCGGCTCTGAGAAGATCGCCCCGATGTCCGTGTCGGAGAGGCTGACGCGCACCGCATTGACGATTGATGAGTCGATAGAGGGCGTGAAGGTGTCATCCTCCCAGATCCCGAGCACCACGGCCCCTTCCGGGTCGTTGGCGCTGTTCTCCTCGATGACGATGACCTGGCCGCGCGCGGCATGCTCCCCGGCGACGGCCACCGCCGTCTCGCGAGCGCTGGAGAGGCCCTCGTCTGTGCCGTCGAGCAGCTGGGCTCCTGCCATCGCTGAGGCGTCTGCGGCCGCCTGAAGCTGGCCGCGCACGAGGCGCGCGTGCCCGAGGTCGATGACCAGCGCCGCGAAGCCCATGAGGATGACCAGCATCAAGGCCAGCACGACCGCCATGCCGCCGCGGCGGGACCCGCACCGGGCGTGGACCTGAGTGGGTCTGCGTCGCGCTCGTCTCGCGGCCAGCATTGTGACGTGCTCCACTTGCACCTACGATCCATCGGCCTCTGGGGTGACAAAAAAGGAGAGCTCTGGTCGCTTCCTCGTTCTGCTCCCTGTCGTCCGAGACCGCGTCGTCGTGCAGGTGCCGTCCTCGACAGGCTATGTCTTCCCCATGCCCAGCACCCCCCGACCTCCCTACCAGCTCCGGCGCCCTGGCTGGATCGTCCCTGGGCTCAGCCTCCTGATGCTCTTCGGGCTGACGATCAGCGTTCATGCGCTGCTGGACCCTGCCACCCGACGCCTGGCCTTCGAGACGAGCGACTTCTCGGCGGAGTCCATGGACCCCGTCGAGGTGGCGCGCATCGGGGCCAGCGCGCGGGCCTGGGCGCTCAGCTACCTGGCCACCATCGTCGGCAGCGTCGGGATGATCGCGTTCGGTGTGACCAGCGCTGTGCGGCTGGCCTACGCCGCGGAGAGGCACCCGCGGCGCCACCGACGGGCCGTGCATGTGCTGATCGTCCTCATCGTCCTCTCGATGGGGATGGTGGGGTTGGTGGATTACAACCTGCACGCGCTGCCTCCCTACTGGTACTGGCTCCAGGGGGTGGGCCCGCAGGCTGTGCTCGCGGTCCCGTTCAAGGACGCGCTCGTGCCGCAGGTCGCGCTCATGGGGGGCGCGGGGGCGTCGATGTTCGCGGCGGCCACCTGCCTCATGGCCCGCGTCGAGGAGGCGGTGCATCATCCCGACGCCGTCGCGGAGCTGACAGGGCTCCGCGACCAGCTCCAGGTGCTCGTCCTCGCGGGCGCCATCGGCACCTCGCTCGCTGTCCTGAACTTCGCGACCTCGCACGGCCTCGCGACGGCTGGGCTGGTGCACGTGGACGAGGCCGTCCGCCAGGCCCAGGTGGCGGCCATCGACCGGATGGTGACCTTCGAGACGCTCTACTGGGGTGGAACGTACACCATCGGGCTGCTCCTGCTGTACCTCGTGCCCGCCGCGACCATCGCCGGCGCGCTGCAGCGGAGCGCGAAGGAGGCGCCGCGACAGGCGCGGGAGCCCGCGTCTCTTCAGACCTGGACCGTGGTGCTCCGCCCGGCCCTGGGCGCGCTCACGATGGCCGCGCCGCTGGTCACGGGCGCGCTCAGCAGCCTGCTGGCGGGCGCGCTCTCGCCCTGAGCGGCTGCCCTCACCGAGAAGCGGCCTGGCTGGCCAGATCCAGCCTCGTGCTCCTGTTCTGCCTGTCACAGATGTAACAGGTAGCCGAGGAGCGGTGGGGAGACCGATAGCTTGGGACTGTCACCAACCCAGGGAGACATCATGACTCGCGCTGTTCTTCTTCCCGTTCTGTTCGCAGCCGTGGCTGTTCCTTCTGTTGCGCTGGCCTGGCGCTTCGAGTGCAACAACGGCTATCAGGTCGTCCAGTGTGCCGATGGAACGCAGATCGGCTGTTCCTACACCAATGGCCAGCAGTTCAACTGCCCGGACAACGCGGCGAATCTGGCCGTGTTCCAGGACTACTGTGACGACCACGGCGGCATCGTCGGTGTCGTCGAAGAAGGGTCGTGTACGGCCATTGACGACGATGAGCCGCCGGCGGACACCGGTGGCGATGAGATCGGGCCCCGCCGCTGAAGAGCGCTGACCCTTTGGGCTTTCCGTAGAGAGCCTCGACCGCAGGTGGCATCCCTGGCATGCGTGGGCCGTAGCCCCTCATGCCTGGATGTTGCCTGCGGTTGTCTGTTGGTGTTGTTCCAACACCCAGTCCAGATGCGACCAGAGCACAATGGACTCGATGGTGTCTTGTTTGGCCGCGCGGTCTCTCAGGATGGTCCGATGGGCGGCGGCATCTCCGAGCATCAGGTTCATCCCTGCGTGAGCCAGAGCCTGATAGTGCGCCAGGGACGCCAGCTTGACATCGGGGGCTCGCGCCTGCTCCTGTCTGGCTCCCTCGATATTCCCGAGGCGAAGCAGGGTCAGCATGCGTGTGGTGTGCTGGAGGGTCAGGAGCGCCGGGCGCGCGGTCAGGTCTGCCTCCTCGAGATCTCTCAGTCCAGCCTGGAGCTGTCCGATGCA
Organism: uncultured Enterobacterales bacterium; assembly: GCA_964556105.1. Classification (GTDB taxonomy): domain Bacteria; phylum Myxococcota_A; class UBA796; order UBA796; family CAZKWG01; genus CAZKWG01. Next base: position 6,180 of record CAZKWG010000169.1, read on the forward strand.
GGTCAGGAGCATTCCCCGGTAGAGCCTGGCGGCCTGGCTGCGCCGTGGATGGGTCAGGTTGTTTGCGCTCACGAGCCCGGCGCTCAGGATGGCGATGGCCTCCTCGGGCAGACCACGCATCACGGCGATTCGTGCATGATGGAGGTGCAGCTTGTCCAGCTTGGACGGGCGTCCGAGGGCCCGCCAGGTGGCCTCCGCATCCCATAAGAGGGACTCTGCCTGTTGGAGCCGCCCGCGACTGAGCGCCAGGTTGGCGGCGATCTGCAGCAGCACGCCGCGGCCCTCCCACTCGCCGACGGGCTTGCAGTGGTTGATCGCCTGGATCAGAAGCGCGTCAGCGTCCTCCAGATTCCCGCTCCAGGTGTAGATCGAGGCGAGGTGGCTGGCGGCCAGGGCGGCCATCCGGAGGGAGCCCAGCTTGCTGGCCTGCACCCACGCCGCCTTGAGGGCAGGAATGGCCTCGGGTGAGCCCGCTTGACGCAAGCGATTGGCCCGATTGATGGACCAGGAGAGGCACAGCTCCGCAGGCAGCTGCAGCTGGAGGGACTGGGCCTGAAGGTCGATCTGCTGGGCTGCCTGACTCTCGCCCTGATCGCTGTGCGAGAAGGCCAGGGCATCCAGGAGGGACAGGCGTGTGTAGGGCTCGGGCTCCAGGCTCAGGCCGTGGACCGCGCTGGCCCTGGAGGCATCGAACTGCCCCAGCTCTCGCTGGGTGCGCGCGATCTGGACGGCCAGGACCGGATCGGTTGGCTGTCGCTGGGCCAGACACGCCTGCACCGTTCGCAGCAAGGTCTGGGACTCGAGGATGCCCTGCATGGCCGCGGCGTAGCAGGCCAGGCAGCGCTCGCCAGCGGGACCCTCGCCCCGCGCCGCCTCGAGGAGGGCGGGCGCGTCCTTCAGCAGGTTTGCGCGAGCGCTCTCCCCCGTGTCGCCGTAGGCGTCGAGCATCTGTCGGGTTCCCCACCAGGCCAGGCTGCGCTGAAGAGCCCCCGCGTCCTTGGGGTGGCTCATGCGGCGCGCGAAGGGGGCCACGGGAAAGGGCACCTCGATCCGGGGGCTGGGCTGTGCTGTCCGGATGGTGAGCATGCCGCTGCGGAGCAGCCCTTGAACGGCGGTCAGGGTCGCGGGGCCTGCGCAGTGCTCCAGGACCTGCAGGGGGAGGCCCGCCGACCCGAGCGAGGCCAGCGCAAGGACGCGCTGCTCATCGGGCGTCAGGAGCCGCCACGACGCCATCACGGCCGCATCCAGGACCGACTGCCCGCGCCCAAAGACATCGCCCTGCCCGCCCAGGCGCTCCAGGACGGCCTGGGCTCCCAGCAGCGCGCAGGGCTCGCGGGCCAGGGTCAAGGCCAGGGGGTTGTGGTCCAGGGCCTGGGCCAGCTCCCGGAAGGAGGGGTCGCTTCCGCCCAGCAGCGTGCAGGCCACATCGGGATCCAAGGGGCCGACGGAGACCACCTGCTGCTCGACGCCAAGAGGGGTGCGCGAGGTACACAGGATCCTGAGCTCAGGCGCTGCCTGCAGCCAGTCCTGCACCAGAGGGGTGAGCGCCTGGATATGGGCCTGGGCGTCGTCCAGGACCAGGAGTGGCCGAAACAGCACCGGGAAGGCCTGCTGTATGGGCGCCCGCAGGTTGAGCACCATGGGCAGGTAGGCGTCCAGCTCGGTGCCCACCTGAGCCAGATCCACCCAGAGGACGGTGCCCTCGTGGTCGTGGGCCAGCGCCCGGGCCAGCTGGCTCTTCCCGATCCCGGGCGGGCCGATGAGGGTCAGCATGCGGGCCCTGTTGGCGCGCAAGCGATCCAGCAGGGCCGCGCGGCCGAGCAGGGTTGGCGCCGGACCGGGTCTGGCGGGAGCCACAAACCGAGCCCCCTCCAGTCGATATCCTGCACCGTGAACCGTCAGCAGGTGCTCGGGATGGGAGGCCCTCGCCTCCAGCTTCTTGCGCAGACGCCGCACGGTCACGTCGACCGTGCGCGAGATGACGCGGGGGTCGTAGTGCCAGACCTGTTCCAGCAGCTCCTCGCGGGAGACATCCAGGCCAGCGCGCCTGGCCAGATAGCTGAGGCACTCCAGCTCTCTGGTGGTCAGCGTCTCTTGCTCGCCTCCCCGGAGAATGACGCCGGAGAGCAGGTTCACGCTGCATGCGCTCAGCTGAAGCGCATGGGAATAGTGGCCTCGCACGGGTACATCTCCTCGAATGCGGCCTGAGTTGTGCCGCGAGCGTTGGTCTGTCCGTCTGCTTTCAGAATCGATGCGCTCGAGGAGGGAGGGGTTGAGGCGGCCGGCGCTTTCGCTGGGGCGGAGCGCGCGGCCCGGAGTTGAGCCGAGCTCACTGGCGTCACCGGCCATGGAAGATCTCACACGGTGTGCCGTCGGCGTCGATCTCGGAGCGCGCGGACAAATAGTCAAGTAAGTTTACCAATCAGACGCTTCGCCAGCAGGTACGCGTCCCCCGGCCAGCGGCCCGAGAGGTAGAGGCCGTCCTCGACGACGAAGGCCGGGCTGTCGTCGGTGTCCGTGCCACGCGACATCAGCACGAAGGGCCCCCGCTCGAAGTCGGCGGGCGAGGCCAGGGAGGCGACGACCTCGTCCTGAACCGTCGCGTCGTAGGTGCGGTAGTAGCGCCCGAGCTTCCAGGCCGTCGACCAGTACGCGCTCAGCTCCATGAAATTCGGCAGGCAGGTGGTGCGGCGGCCCTTCAGCACGCCCGCGCGCGCCGCGACCAGCACGCCGTGGCAGATGGCGGCGACGGGGCGATTCAGCTCGAAGAAGGCGCGTACCCGCTCCTGGAGCTCCTCGCTGCCCAGGTATTGCTTCATGCCCGGCGCGTGGCCGCCGGGGAGCAGGAGGGCGTCGAAGGCCGAGACGTCGAGCGCGCTCCAGGACAGGGGCGACCGGAATTCTGGCGAGCGCTCCAGCTCGGCGTAGAAGGCCCTCGGCTCAGGCTCGGCCCCGAGCTGTCCGAAGATCACGCCGGTCAAGAGCAGCGGATCGCAGGCCGGCGCCTCACCGCCGCGCTCGGTCGTGAAGACCACGCGGTGGCCGGCGCGGGTGAGCAGCTTCCAGGGCACAGCGACCTCGGTGACGTCGAAGTCGTGGTCGGGCAGCGGGATCCAGATGACGGCCATCGGCGCTCCTCCGGGCGGGCCCATGCGAAGGCCCTCCGCACTGGATAACCCCGGCGTGCGCCTCACCGACGTGCAACGGCAGCGGCCAGTCGGGCGAGCCTCAACGGGCGGTAGACGTGCGGTCGGCAGAAGCTCGGATCAGGGGAGGATCACCTGTGCGTGGCCTCCCGTGGCCGATCTCGCGCGTGGCGAGATCAGAAAAGACGGCATCAGACCTGTGTCGAGGTGCTTACAGGTTGTAGAGCATATACTGCAGCACCAGCATCATGTCCGAGCTGGCGTTCTTGGCCACCCGGAAGCTGGAGAAGACGACGCGCCCCTCGCCCGAGGTGAACGAGACCAGCAGGGGGACGTTGGACAGCGGGGTTTCGCTGGTGCCCTCCTGATAGGTGATGGAGCCGGAGAGGTGGACGCTGACGTAAGCCTCGGTGTCGGTGACCGGCGGCCAGACCGGCAGGTCGTACTCGATGTCTACGTAGTTGCTGCCCAGCCACTCGGCGAGAGAGGCGTCGGTGACGGCGGCGCTGACGGAGCCGTAGTCGCCGAGCTGCGCGGCGTCGATGGTCTCGTCGTCGCCGACGAAGTTCAGGGCGTCTGGCCAGGTTGACTCGACATAATCGTAGGCCCAGTCCGAGACGTAGATCTGGCCGCCATTGGAGACATAGCCGCGCAGGTTCTCCAGGACCGTCTCGGCGCCGCCCGCGTCCTCGCCGTAGAGGACGCCCTCCTCCAGACAGCCGCCGTTCAGGAAGATGACGTCGTAGCGGCTCATCAGCTCCGAGTCGAGCAGCAGGCCGCTGATCTCGTCCTGGTCGAGGCCGTCATAGACGTCGTAGTTGGCGAAGCCCATGTTGGAGAGCACCAGCTCGAAGTCGTCGTAGTCGCCGGTCACCACCGCGACGTCGAAGGCGAGCGGGTCGAAGCAGGCGGGCTCCTCGAGCTCGACCACGTCGCCGGACGGCAGATAGACGGGATCATAGGCCGTGAGCTCGTCGCCGACCTGCACGTAGACGGTGTACTCGGCGTCGCCCGGCAGGTCCTCGAGCACGAAGTTGCCGTCCAGGTCGGTGTACGCCTGCACGGTCTCGCTCAGCCGACCCTCGCTGTCGATGATGTTGGTGTAGACCAGCGCGTCGCCCTGCCAGCTCCGGCCGTCGCTGCTGCAGACGCGACCGCGGATCTCGCCAGGGACGGCGTCCGGTTTACTGGGGTTGAGATCGAGGAGCCCGGTCTCGGTGCAGCCCGCAAAGAAGATCGCAACCGGAAGAAGTGCGCGCACGCTGACCTCCATCCCGTCTATGCCCACCCTCACGGTAGCCGAGGCTGGGCGGACCCGACAGCAATTTGTTGGGCGTGGCGGATCAGGGAGGTACCGGCGTCGTCGTGGCCGGCAGCGCGCCGCGCAGCGCCGCCCGCACGTCGAAGCCCTCGGGCTTGACGTTGTCCACCTTCCAGCGCTGCCCCTCCAGCAGGAGCTCCCAGGTCACGGTCACCGGCGTCTCGTAGTTCTTGAAGGTGGCGACCACGGTCGCGTGCGTGCCGTCGCGCGTCGCCGCCAGCTCGAGATCGCTCACCGACCAGTCCTGGGCGTTGACCACCACGTCGAAGCTGATGGGGCCGGGGCCGTCGCGGGTCTCCGCCAGGCGCGCGTCCTGATCCCAGAGGGTCTGGAAGGAGGCGGTGAGCTGTCCGGAGCGCTCGAGCCCGGGGCCGCCGCCGCCGCCGGCCAGGTAGGGCGCGTAGAGCTCGCGCACCAGGGCCTCGGCCTCCGCGAGCGGCGCGACGGGCGTCGCGGCAGGCTGCGCGCCCGGTGGCGTCGTGGGCCGGCTGTCGCAGCCCGGGAGCAGCGCGAGCCCCAGCAGGAGGGCCAGGATCGTAGGCATCGGGCTCACGCGCTGCTCCGAGGGCTGAGGCGGATGATCTCGTCCACGACGGCGGGGTCGGCCAGCGTGCTCAGGTCGCCCAGGCTGTCCAGCTCGCCCTCCGCCACCTTGCGCAGGATCCGGCGCATGATCTTGCCGGAGCGGGTCTTCGGCAGCCCGGGGACGAGGACGATCTGGTCGGGGACGGCGATGGCGCCGATCGCCTGGCGCACCGCCTCCTTGAGCGCGCCCACCAGCTCGGCCGTCGGCAGGCCGTCCGCGGCGGGGCGGGTGTGGACATAGGCGCGGATACCCTGGCCCTTGAGCGGGTGGGGAAAGCCGACCACGGCGGCCTCGGCGACGGTGGGGTGGGCGACCAGCGCGCTCTCGACCTCGGCGGTGCCGATGCGGTGGCCGGAGACGTTCAGCACGTCGTCGACGCGGCCGGTGATCCAGTAGTAGCCGTCCTCGTCGCGCACGCAGCCGTCGCCGGTGAAGTAGTAGCCGGGGTAGTGGGTGAAGTAGGTCTCGCGGAAGCGGCGATGGTCGCCGAAGATCGTCCGCGCCTGACCGGGCCAGGAGCCCTTCAGACAGAGGTTACCGCGGCCCGCGCCTTGGATGGGCTGGCCACGATCGTCCATCAGCACGGGCTGGACGCCGAACAGCGGCAGCGTGGCGGAGCCGGGCTTGGGTGGGGTGACGCCGGGCAGGGGCGCGATCAGCACGCCGCCGGTCTCGGTCTGCCACCAGGTGTCCAC
>CAZKWG010000170.1:0-3244 GCA_964556105.1 uncultured Enterobacterales bacterium
CACAGCCACCGCTTCGCCGAGGCCGAGCGCGCGGCCCAGGCGCTGACCGTCTCGCGCGGCGCGGCCCCGGAGTGGACGCTGCTCGGCGACGCCTTGATGGAGCAGGGCAGGCTCGACGCGGCCGCGGACGCCTACCAGCGCGCGGTGGACCTCTCGCCCGAGGCCGCCCTCTACGACCGCATCATGTACCTGCGCTGGCTGTGGGGAGACCAGGTCGGCGCGCTGGAGATGGCGGAGCTCGCGGTGAGCGCCTCCACCGCCGACCCGGAGACCCACGCCTGGAGCCTGGGCTGGCTGGGCTGGCTCTACGCCCTGGAGGGGAAGCCCGCGACCGCCCTCGACCGCGCCCTGGCGCTGGACCCGAAGCAGCACCTGGCGCGCCTCTTCCGCGCCCGCGTCCGCCTGCACCAGCAGGACCAGGCGGGCGCCCTGGCCGATCTGGACGCGACGTACACGGACTTCGCCTCCCTGCGCATCCGGCGGGAGATCGACCCCAGCGTGGACCTGCTCGCCTCCTGCGATCTGGACCCGCGGGGCTGTGCCGTCGCGCTGGCCGCGACCGACCCGCCCCGGGCGAAAGCGCTCATCCAGCGGGAGTGGAGCGCACGCCAGGACGCGCACACGGCGGCGGCGCGGGCCTGGGTGCTCAACCAGGACGGAAACGCCTCGTCTGAGGCGCACGATCTGGCGCGAGCGGCGCTGGCGACCGGCTCAATCGATTCGGACGTCCTCTACATGGCTGGGATGGTGCTGCGCGACCGCGAGGTGCTCCAGCGCGCGCTGGCGACGGGGCCTGGCCTGCTGCCCTCGCAGCGCGCCCTGGCGATGGGGGCCCTGAGCGGACGCTGACCTCACGATCCCCTCATGTTCCGCTTCCGCCAGCGTCATCCGCGGGGGTGATGTTGTTGACGTGGCACGAAGCCACGAGGAGGTCCCCATGACGATCAAGCACACCCTGCTCGCCCTCGCCGCTCTGCTCTCCACGCCCGCGCTGGCCGAAGATAGCGGCGGGAAGCGCGAGAAGGAGGAGCAGGAGGAGAAGCTCACCGACACGAAGCTCCCGCCAGCGGTCCAGGCCGCCGTGGACCGCACCTTCCCCGGCGCCACCATCCTCGAGGTCGAGCGCGAGCGCGGCCGCTACGAGGTGGAGCTGCGCGCCGCCGATGGCAGCCGCCACGAGCTGAAGGTGAGCGAGGACGGCGGAGACGTTGGGCAGGAGGTCGAGGAGGAGGACGACGAGGACTGAGCCACACGCCCTCCGACGAACCGACACGCGCGCGCCGCGTTAGCGTGGGCACACCCTGGAGCGCGCGTGTCCATCGTCCTCGCCATCGTCACCGCCACGGATCTCATTCACGTCTCCGACCTGCCGGCCGAGGGGCCGCGCACGCTGCTGCTGCGACACAGCCCCATCGCCACCGGCCTGATCACCACGATCGGCGAGGCGCCGCCGCTGTCCTGGGTCCAGGCCGAGGCCGCCGAGCCGCGGCACGAGGCGCTCGCGCTGGCCCAGCACCTCAGCGACCGCGCCGGCATCGAGCTCGACGCGGAGATCCCCCGCGGGGTCCTGATGACGGGCTGGGGCAAGGACCGCGCCGGGCGCGACCACACCTTCCGCTACCTGGTGTCCAACCTCGGCGAGGCGGACGGCTTCCGCCTGGAGGGGGAGTCGATCACCCCCGACCGGGTGCTGCGCAAGCACGCCGCCCCCGCCTACAGCGTGCAGGTCGTGATGACGGACGAGCAGTCCGCCTCCCTGCGGCGGCGCCTGGACGCGCTGCCCAAGGCCGTGCGCAAGGGGGACATGAGCGCCGTCGCCCTGGACGCCGCGGCGATCGTCCGCGAGGTGGTCCCGGGCCCCGTGCTGCTGGTGCACCTGACGCCGGACGGGGAGATCGAGGCCGCGATCCTCGATGGCGCCACGGTCCAGGGGCTCGAGCCCGCCGCCGCCCGCGGCACCACGGCCCTGCGCCCCGCCTGACGGAGCCACGGGAACAGGCTAAGCGGGACGCCATGTCCCAGGAACAAAGCCCTGCGCCATCCCGCCTGCGGGCCTTCATGGCGGTACCTCTCGTCTTCTCCGCGCTCGCGCTGGTGGGCGCGCTGCTGGCGCTCCTCAAGCTCGACGAGGGGCGGCCAGCCACGGGCGAGCGCGTGACCCTGCACGTCAAGACGGCCTGCGCGCCTCCGACGGGGGCCGTGATGCTGCGGCGAGCCGCCGCCGTCGGGCTGGGCGACCCTGTGCTGGTCGAAGCGCCGGACGGGCTCGCGCTCACCGTGACGCTGCCGGGCCTCGACGACGATCGCGAGACGATCCCGGCGCTGCTCACCGCGCCCGGGAAGCTCGAGGTGCGCGCGGCCGGGCGCACGGTGGCGACCGAGGACGACGTCAGCGGCACGGCCCTGAACATGGACGCCAGCGGCTCGCCCTATGCCGAGATCGCCATGAACGGCCTCGCGCTGACCGAGCTGCGCGAGGCGACGAAGGACGGCGGGCGCTTCACCGTGCTCCTGGACGGCGCCACCCTTCTGGACGCGACCTTCGACGCGGTGCGCGACGAGAAGCTGCGCCTGACGCCCGACCGCAGCACGCCGGGCGCCCAGATGCGGGCTGTGGCCGACTGGACCATCCTGCTCTCCTCGGGCGCGCTCCCCTGCCCGGTCACCGCGATGACGCTGGCGGCGCCGAGCGCTGAGGGATAAATCAAGGCGCCTCGGTCGGGCCCTCCTGGGGCCTCGGGAGACCCATGCGCTACCGCGTCACCCTCATCCCCGGCGACGGAATCGGGCCCGAGGTCACCGGCGCGACCCGCCGCATCCTCGACGCCGCCGGCGCGCCCATCGACTGGGAGATCGCTCCCGCCGGCCTCGCCGCCTTCGCCTCGCACGGCTCCCCGATGCCGGCGGAGACGCTGGCCAGCATCAAGCGCAACCGGCTCGGCCTGAAGGGCCCGCTGGAGACGCCCAAGGGCAAAGGCTTCCGCTCGGCCAACGTCACCTTGCGGCAGGAGCTCGACCTCTACGTCGGCTACCGGCCGGTGCGCTCGCTACCGGGCGTGAACACACCGTACAAGGACGTCGATATCGTCGTCCTGCGCGAGAACACCGAGGATCTCTACGCCGGGATCGAGCACGAGGTCACGCCGGGCACGGTGCTGAACCTCAAGGTCTCCACCCGGCGGGCCGGCGAGCGCATCGCCACCTGGGCCTACGAGCACATGCGCAACCACGGCCGCCGCCGCGT
>CAZKWG010000170.1:3254-11913 GCA_964556105.1 uncultured Enterobacterales bacterium
GGCCTGCTGCCACAAGGCGCCCGTGAACCCGCTCTCCGATGGCGCCTTCGTCGAGGCCTTCTACCGGGTGGGCGAGCGCTACCCCTTCCTGGCGAAGGAGGACCTGCCGGTGGACACGCTGGCCTTCCTGCTGCCCCAGGATCCCGCCCGCTTCGACGTCCTGCTGCTGCAGAACCTGTACGGCGACATCCTCTCCGACCTCGCGGCCGGCCTGGTGGGCGGGCTGGGCGTCGCGCCCGGGGCGAACATCGGCGACCAGGTCGCGGTCTTCGAGGCCGTCCACGGCACCGCCCCCGACATCGCCGGCCGCGGGCTGGCCAACCCGCTCTCCGTGCTGCTCAGCGCCATCCTCATGCTCGAGTACGTCGGCGAGCTGCGCGTCGCGGCCCGGGTAGAGCGCGCCGTCTGGGACGTGCTGGAGGCGGGCCAGGTCCGCACGGGCGATCTTGGCGGAAAAGCCAACACCGACACCTTCACCGACGCCATCATCGACAGGCTGTAGGAGCCGCCCATGTCCATCCCCGTCACCCTGATCCCGGGCGACTGGATCGGCCCGGAGACCTGCGAGGTCGTGCGCGCCGTGTTCGCGGCGGCCGGCGCCCAGATCGACTGGGACGTGCAGAGCGTCCGAGGAGGCCGCCTCAGCCCCGAGCTGCTCGACTCCTGCCGCCGCACCGGCCTCGTGCTCAAGGCCCGCCTCGAGGCCCTGCGCGCTCCCGGCGTCCTGCCGCCCACCGTGGCGCTGCGCAAGGAGCTCGGGTTGTGGGCCACGGTGCGCCCGATCACCGCGCTCCCCGGCACCGGCGCGCGCTTCCCGGGCATCGATCTGGTCGTCATCCGCGAGACGAGCGAGGACATATACTCGGGCTTCGAGCACGAGGTGACCGACGGGGTCTTCGAGGCCGTCAAGGTCACGACGCGCGCGGCCTGCGAGCGCATCGCCCGCTACGCCTTCGCCTGGGCGCGGGCGAACGGCCGCAAGAAGGTCACGATCGTCCACAAATCCAACATCATGAAGCGCTCGGACGGGCTCTTCCTGAGCGTGGCCCAGCAGGTCGGCGAGGCCTTCCCGGACATCGAGACGGAAGAGGTCATCGTAGACGCCCTGTGCATGAAGCTGGTGCGGAACCCCGCGGCCTTCGACGTGCTGCTGGCCGGCAACCTGTTCGGTGACATCGTCAGCGACCTGGCCAGCGGGCTGGGCGGCGGCATCACGGCCAGCCCCTCGGCCAGCTACGGCGAAGGCTGCGCGCTCTTCGAGAACCCTCACGGCAAGGTGCCCGACCTGACCGGTACAGGACGGGCCAACCCGATCCCGATGCTGAGGGCCGGTCTGCTCCTGCTCCGCCACATCGGTCAGACCGACGCGGCGAGCCGAATCGACCACGCGATCCGCGGCGCCTGCTCCGAAGGGCTCCGAACGGTGGACCTCGGGGGCTCGGACGGCTGCCTGGAGGTACAGCGTGCGCTGATCGCTCGTCTCAGCGGGATCTCCCGCGCCTGATCAGCAGGTAAGCGTTGACGTCGACGCCCGGGAGAGGGTAAGCAAGGTGTCCAATCCCCTGTCGCCGGTGGACGCGTGCACCCATCTCTGCTGACTGCTGCCTTGATGCTCTTTGGGGTCTCGGCCTACGCCCAGGCTCCCTCAGGGACTGAAACCCCTCCGCCAGCGGAATCTTCCGGGGCTGCGACCCAGCCCGCGCCCGAGGCGGCGCCCGCGCCAGCCCCGACGCCCGCGCCGGCCCCCGCGTCGGCCTCGCTGGACCCTGCTGTGGCCCAGCAGACCTACACGGCCCAGAAGCTGACGCGCAAGCAGCTCAAGGAGGACGATCCCCTCTACGTCCCCACGCTGCGCGCCATGCCCGACGCCTCCATCGCCCCCTGGGCGGTGTACCGCGGCGACGGCAGCGTGGTGAGCGGCTACGAGCTGGCGGGCCTGTTCGAGGACAAGCCGCTGGTCACGAAGATGGAGAAGGCGACGAAGCGCTCCAAGATCCTGCGCTGGACGCTGACCGGCACAGGCGTCGCGCTGGTCGGTCTGGCGGTCGTCCCGCTGCTCGGGATGGAGGACGTGGGCGAGCTCGGTCGCGAGCCGCTGCCGGAGAACTACCCGGACGCCGAGCAGTATACGACGGCGCTCACGGGCTGGCGTCAGCAGCGCGAGGACGCCAACCAGAACCAGAACCGCCTGCTCTCGTCGGTGACGCTGGGCGCGTCCGGCGCGCTGGCCATCGCGGTCTCGCCCTTCGCGCCGGTCGGCGTGCAGGAGCGGCAGAAGATCTCTCAGGCCTACTACACGCAAGATCAGGCCGACGACAAGATCCTGAACCACAACATCAAGCTCAAGCGTCAGCTCGGGCTCACCGCCCCGGACCCCACCGAGGTCGTGATCCAGCCGCCGCCCCAGCCCGAGGCGTTGCCCGAAGAAGGTGAGGACGAGGACATCGACATCCCCGAGCCGAAGGGAGGTGGTGCTGAGCTGCCGCTCGCGCCGGACGGCAGCCCCGACCTCCAGCTGAATCCGGTGATCGGGTTCGGCTTCCTCGGCCTTCAGGGCACCTTCTGAGCGTGGAGCAGACGATGCGGCACACCACTTCTCTCCCCCTGCTCCTCCTCGGCGCGTTCGCCAGCAGCTCGGCTCACGCCGCCGGCTTCGCGACGGACACCGAGCTGATGCGCCCGAGCTTCTCCACGAACACGGTCCCCGGCGTCGACACCGCCGAGATCGTCGGGAAGGGCGCCTGGCGCGCCGGCGCGGTCCTGCAGTACCAGCGCGATCCGCTGGTCATCAAGCTGTACGGCTACGACGCGGGCTCCGTGGTCGAGAACCGTATCAGCACCTTGTTGGGCGGCTCCTACGACATCAACAAGTGGTTCTCCCTGCGTGGCTCGCTGCCCCTGGCCTATCAGGCGGGCGCGGACATCGAGGAGTTCTCCTCGGACGGCCTCGGCCTCGGCGACGTCCGCTTCGGCGCGCGCGCCGCGCTGCCGGCGGGCGGCATCTTCCACCCCGGCGTGCGCGCGGACGTGGAGTTCCCGGTCGGCTACTACCTGGTGGACCGCCCCGAGGATCTGCCGGACGTCGGCAACTACCTGAGCGAGCAGGCCCCGCGCTTCACCGGCGCGCTCCTGGCGGAGCTCGAGCTGGGCCCCGCCTCGATCCTCCTGGACGCCGGCTTCACGGGCCGCAAGGAGGTAGACACCCCCGCCGACTTCCGCCTCGGGCCGGAGCTGATCATCAACGGTGGGTTGTTGCTGCGCCTCTGGCCGGAGAAGGTCTCCATCGGCACCGCGGTGCTCAGCCGCAGCGGCGCCAAGGATCTCTGGCAGCCGGAGAACGCCGCGGAGAACACGGCGGAGGTCTACACCAACCTCACCTACCGCTTCACCCGGAACCTCCAGCTCGACGCGGGCGTCGGGCGCGGCATCACGGCGGGCTACGGCTCGACCGGCCTGCGCACCCTCGCCGCGATCACCTGGATTCACACGCCGCCGCCGCCCCCGCCGGACCTGAACCCGGTGGTCAAGGTGACCGAGGAGCCGCCGCCGCCGCCGGAGCCCATCTTCGACGAGCCGACGGACAGGGCCTGGGAGGAGGGGCAGCTCGCCCGCGTGTCCGGTCTGCGCATCGAGATCCGCGACCCGATCCTCTTCGAGTTCGGCACCCCGATCATCCGCGACGTCTCCTACCCGACGCTGCAGTCGGTCGCCGCGATCTTGAAGGCCTACGGTCAGATCGACCACATGCTCATCGAGGGTCACGCGTCCGAGGAGGGCAGCTACGAGTACAACTACAACCTGTCCACCAGCCGTGCACAGTCGATCTTCAACAAGCTGACCGAGTTCGGTGTCCACCCGAGCCGCATGAGCTACCGCGGCATGGGCGAGACCGTCCCCGTGGACATGGGGACCTCGGAAGAGGCACTCGCGGCGAACCGCCGCGTGATCTTCGAGATCATCAAACTTCTTGATCCACTTGCCCCGATCCCGACCTATGCTCCTACCATCACGCTCCCGTGGAACGGCGAGGTCATCCAGGCTCCCCAGCCTGGCAGCACGCAGATTGGCTCCGGTCCGGCGCCTGGCGTGCCGCAGAAGCCGAAGACCGAGGATCAGGAGCGGATGCAGGAAGACTTCTTCAACACGGGTGACGATGACGACGACGCCGGCTTCCCCATGCCCACGGGCGGCGGGGACGGCGAAGGCGGCACCGACGGTGACGGAGGCAACTGATGCGCTCGCTTCTCCCTCTCCTCCTCGCGCTCGCGCTCCCTGCTCCGGCTCTCGCGGTCAATGACGCGTGTCCCGAGCTCGAGGCGCTCGGCTACGACCAGTGTGACACGGACCTGTCGCAGGACATCAACTGCAACGGGATCGACGTGACGGAGGAGGAGGACGTCGACGCTACCGACGACGAGTGCATCGAGAACGGCTGGCCGAACGCGGACTGGTACTACGACTACTTCTCTTTCGACTGCGCCTACCCGATGGACACCTATGACACCGACGCCGACGGGTTCGGCTACGGTGAGGTGTACCTGCCCGAGGACGCGGAGTACCCGGACATCGTCGCCATCCTCTTCTGCGACAACTGTCCGGACATTCCCAACGCCGACCAGCTCGACAGCGACTGTGACGGCGTAGGCGACGTCTGCGACAACTGCATCTGCATCTACAACCCGCTGCAGTACAACTCAGACAACGACTCCCTCGGGAACGACTGCGACAACTGCTACCAGGACGACAACGAGGATCAGGCCGACACGGACGAGGACGGCTTCGGCGACGTCTGCGACAACTGCCCCTACCTGTCCAACGTCTACGAGCTCTCGGACGGCACGATCTACCAGCTCGACGACGACGCGGACGACGTCGGCGACGAGTGCGACAACTGCCCTTACGTGTCGAACAGCGACCAGGCGGACGAGGACGACGACGGTCTCGGCGACCTCTGCGACAACTGCGCGGACGAGCCGAACGCCGAGCAGGAGGACGAGGACGAGGACGGCACGGGCGACATCTGCGACAACTGCCCCGAGGACTACAACGACCAGTCCGATGAGGACGAGGACGGCTTCGGCGATCGTTGCGACGACTGCCCCTACGACTACGATCCCGACCAGGCCGATGACGACCGCGACACCATCGGTGACGCTTGCGACAACTGCGTCGGCTTCTCCAACCCGCTGCAGACCGACGCCGACTTCGACAACGTCGGCGACCCTTGCGACAACTGCCCGAACATCAGCAACGAGGATCAGGCAGACAGCGACGAGGACGGCATCGGCGACGCCTGCGACGTCTGCCCCTCGCTCTTCGACCCGGCGCAGGAAGATGAAGACAGCGACGGCCAGGGCGACATCTGCGACGATGACCCGCAGCTGCTCGGCGGCGCCTCTCGCTGCGCCACCGGCCCGACCAACGGCGGGGCCTTCGGCCTGATCGCCGCGCTCTCCGCCCTGCTGCTGCGCCGCCGCCGGAGCGCCTGAGGGCTCAGGCCCCCCAGCGCTCCAGATAGCTCTCTACATCGAGCTTCCGGGCGGTGTTCTCGGAGCTCATGTAGCGGACGGTCCCGAAGATCGGGCGCCGCGGCCCCCAGGGCCGATCGAAGCGCCCGAAGGTCCAGGAGATCCCGCTGTACGAGTTGGGATCGCGGCCGTCGAGCGCGTAGCGGTTGTTCAGGTGGACCAGCGTGTCCCAGGCCTCCTGGGGCGTCCTGGACCACTCCAGCACCTTCTTCGCCCACAGCATCCGCAGGTAGTTGTGGATGCGCCCCTCGCGCACGAGCTGGCGCTGCGCGGCGTTCCAGAGGATGTCGTGCGTCTCGGCGGCCTCGAGCTCAGCGGCCGTGTACACCTGGGGGCGTGGGTCCGCGGCGTGGGCGGCGAGCACCTGCTGCGCCCACTCCGGCAGGCTCTCGTAGCGCTCGTGGTCCGGGCGGTGATGGCAGAAGACATAGCCCAGCTCCCGCCAGGTCACGAGCTCGTCCAGGAAGCTCTCGGCCGCGGGCGACATCCCCCACCACCCCTGGCGGCTGCCGCTGGGCTTCGGCGCGAGCCGGGCGAAGTGCCAGGCCTCGCGGTTGGCGACGGCGTCGAAGACCTCATGTGCAGCGATCTGCCCGAAATGCAGCCAGGGCGAGAGCCCGCTGGCGCCGTCGCGACCCGGCTCGTTGCGATCCTCTCCGTAGCGGTCCAGTCGCTCCTGGACGAAGCGGGCCAGCGCGGCCTGTCCTGCGGCGGCGCCCCCTCGTTGACCCGTCGGTTTGACGCTATGGTCAACAGGCAGCGCCAGGAGCGCGCCCGGCGCATCAGCGAGCAGCGCGTCCGAGGCCGCCGGCCAGCGGGCAAGGATCTCCGGAGGGATCGGCGCGACCGGCAGCCCGAGGTGCTGGAGCGGATCGGCCAGCGGGGGATGCCGCAGGTGATCGGGCAGCGCGCGGTGCAGATGCCGCCGAAAGGCGTGCGCCGTCGGAAAGGCGGCCTCGGTGGCGCGCAGAGGCAGCAGCCCGTTGCTGTCCACCCTGTCCAGCCGGACGTCCAGGCGCCCGGCGGCGGCGCGCAGCATCCGCGGCAGAAACGAGCAGGGGAGCTCGTCGGCGACCACCCGCGCGGCCCGCGCCGCCAGGGTCTCCAGCAGACCCGCGCCCGCGCCAGGGGAGGGCTCCACATAGGGATAGTAGGCGACCCGCGCCCCCTCGAGCCGCGCCCGGTTGTCCAGCATCCCGTCCAGGACGAAGCGGTGCATGCGGGCGCTGGCCCAGGGATAGGCCACGCGCAGCGCCTCGAGGACGATGAGCGGCCGCCGAAGCGCCGCGGCCTGCTCCAGCGCGTACTGCAACCCGAAGTTGTAGCGGGTGCGTCGGGCGGACGTCATCCAGTACAGGACGTAGTCGCGCTCGGGACGGACGGGAGCGTCGTTGCTGGGGGTGACGCGGATCTCTGGGGTCGCTGACATGGCCCAGAGATAGCCCAGCTTGAGGAGGCGAGCCAGCGCCCGCCCCCTCAGCGGCTCCCCGTCCCCCGCCTAGCGCCGGCGCGCCCGCCGCAGCAGCCCGACCAGACCGGCGAGCAGCCAGGCCCCCGTCCAGGGAGACGGAGCCTCCTCGGCGCTGCAGGCGCAGCCTCCGCGGTAGTAGTCCTCGAAGCCGTCCTTGGCCTCCACCGCCACGTCGTCGCTGCCGTCCAGCGGATCGGTGCCGTTGGTCAGCACCTCCTCGCCGTCCGACACCGAGCCGTCGTCGGTGTCCACATCGAGCGGGTTCGTGCCGTAGACGTTGACCTCTTCCCCGTCGGTGAGCTCGTCATCGTCCGAGTCGATGTCGAGCGGATCCGTGCCGGTGGTGAGCACCTCCTCCCCGTCGTTGAGGCCGTCATCGTCCGTGTCGGGATCGAGCGGGTCCGTGGTGGTGTCGAACACCTCGTCCCCGTCGTTGAGACCGTCATCGTCCGTGTCGGGGTCGAGCGGGTCGGTCCCGTAGACGGTGTCCTCGTCGCTGTCGATGAGCCCGTCGCCGTCCGTGTCCTTGAGGCCGTCGTCGCTGCCGTCCAGCGGATCGGTGCCGTCGGTCAGCACCTCCACGCCGTCCGCGACGCCGCCATCGTCGGAGTCCGCGTCCAGCGGGTCGGTGCCGTAGGTGTTGACCTCGTCCCCGTCCGTCAGCGCGTCGTCGTCGGAGTCGGGATCGAGCGGATCGGTGTCGGTGTCGATCACCTCCTCCCCGTCGGAGAGCCCATCCTCGTCCGTGTCCGGATCCTCGAAGTCCGTCCCGTAGATGAAGTCCTCTTCCTTGTCGGTCAGCCCGTCGCCGTCCGTGTCCTGGCCGGTGATGTCATCCGCCCCGTTCCCAGCGGTGGGATCGGTGCCGTCCACCAGCACCTCTACGCCGTCGGTGACGCCGCCATCGTCGGTGTCGCGGTCATTGGGATCGGTGCCGTAGGTGTTGACCTCCTCGCCGTCCAGCAGGCCGTCGTCGTCGGAGTCGGCGTCGTTGGGGTCGGTGTCCGTGGTGTCCACCTCCGTCCCATCGTCCAACAGATCGTCGTCGGAGTCCGCGTCCAACGGATCCGTGGCCGTGCCGTTGACCTCGGTGCCGTCGTCCAACAGATCGTCGTCGGAGTCCGCGTCCAGCGGGTCGGTGCCGGTGGTGACCACCTCTTCGCCGTCCGAGAGCGTGTCGTCATCCGTGTCCGCGTCCGTTGGATCCGTGCCCGTGGTGTTCACCTCGGCGCCGTCGTCCAGCGTGTCGTCATCCGAGTCCGCGTCGAGCGGGTCCGTGCTGTGCGTGAGCACCTCGTCCCCGTCGAGGAGCGCGTCGTCGTCCGAGTCGGCGTCGTTGGGATCCGTCTCGTAGGTGTTCACCTCGGCCGCGTCGTCGAGCCCGTCATCGTCCGAGTCGGCGTCCAGAGGATCGGTGTCGTAGGTTCCGACCTCGTCGCCGTCGGTGAGCCCGTCGTCGTCCGTGTCGGCGTCTGTCGGATCGGAGCCGACCTCGTTGACCTCCGTCCCGTCCAGGAGCCCGTCGCCGTCGCTGTCCGGCACGAGCGGGTCGGTGCCAGCGTCGATCTCGGCGCCGTCGTCGAGCCCGTCATCGTCCGTGTCGGCGTCCTCGCGGTCGGTCTCGTAGACCCCGGTCTCCTCCTTGTCGGTGAGCCCGTCG
>CAZKWG010000171.1:0-11913 GCA_964556105.1 uncultured Enterobacterales bacterium
GGCATGGGCGCGCGCGCCGGCGCGGTCGCGGCCACGGCGTCCCGGCCCGCGAGCGCGGCGGCGGCCAGGGCGGACTTGCCGACGCCGGGCGGCCCCAGCAGCGTGACGACCCCGGGCTCCTCCAGCAGGGCGCGCACCCGGGCGATGAGGCCCGCGCGGCCCACCAGCGGCACCGGGGCGGGCGCAGCGACGAGGGCGCTCGCGCTGGCCGCGTCGTCTTCGCGGGCGCCGACGAGGCGGTAGCCCGTGCCGCGCTCGGTCAGGAGGTGATCGGGCCGCGCCGGATCCCGCTCGATCTTGGACCGCAGACGCGCTACGGTGTTGTCGACCGAGCGTGTCACCAGCGCCACGCGGTGTCCCCACACGTCGGCGTGAAGCCGGTCGCGGGGGACCACGCGCTCGCCCGCCGCGAACAGCGCGCGGAGCAGCGCCACCTCGTGCGCCGTGAGCTGCGCCTCGCCCCCGGAGAGCCGGGTGAAGGTGGCGCGGCTCAGGTCCGCCCGCCCCGTGGAGAGCGCCAGGCCCGCCACCCCCGCGGTCGGCCCCCGGGGTCCCGCGCGCACCCAGTCCAGCACGTCGGCGCCCTCCGGCACCTCCGGGCCCAGCACCACGGCGTCCCCCACCACGGCGCCCGGCGGTATACTGGCTTCAATCCGGATGACCTGATATCCCGCGGATCGGAGGGTCCGCTCCCAGGGCTCCGCCCGAGGAGTCGGAACACCGACGATCACGACGGGCGCGAGCTGCACCCTCCGAATGCTACCACGAACGCTGAGCTCAGCCAGGCGGCATCGGGACCTGGGCGAGCGCCGGCCCGAGGGTCTGCGCCACCAGCCCGATCAGCGCGTCCCGCTGGGTCGCGATGAAGTAGTGGTTTCCCGCCACGTACCGCGAATGGAAGCCCTGGCTGGTGACCGCGCGCCAGCCCTCGACGTGGTGGGCGGAGACATAGGGATCCACCCGACCGCCCACCGCGGTGACCGGCAGCGGCAGGGGGGTGACCGGCCCGGCGCAGTAGCGGTTGTTCACCTCGAGGTCCGCGCGGACCGCCGGGAGGAACAGGCGACGGGCCTCCGCGCTCTGGAACAGGGCGTCGCTGGTCCCGAAGTCGAGGTCCCGCAGGAAGTCGAGGAACTCCGACTCGGGGAGCTGGTGTCCTGGCACGTCCGGCAGCGGGCTGTACTGGACCACGTCGAGCGCAAACTGTTCCGGGTTGTAGTACTGGGGCGAGCGGGCGCCCGACGCGAAGAAGTGCACGGGGAGCGGCAGCCCCCGGTCGCGCAGGCGCGCGGCCGTCTCGTAGAGGATCAGCGCGCCCAGGCAGTGACCGAACAGGGCGTAGGGGCGGTCCAGCAAGGGGGCGAGCGCGTCGGCCGTGGCGTCGGCGAGGTCCTCCATGCGCGTGAACGGAGGCTCGTCCAGCCGGCCATCGCGGCCCGGAGGCTGGAGGATCACGAGCTCGATCCACGGGGGCAGCGCGTCCAGCCAGGGGCGGTAGACGGCGGGTCCGCCGCCCGCGTAGGGCGCGCAGATCAGCCGAAAGGCGGCGTCGGGCGCCGGGCGGGGGATGACCACCCAGCCGCGTGACGGGGCCGCCTGCGCCTGCGCGGCGGGCTCGGCCTCCGTGCCTGGGGACAGCTGCCCCGCCAGCTCCCGCGCCAGCGCGTCGATGCGCGCGCCGCTGACCAGCCGCGCCAGGGGCAGGGCCAGCCCCGCCGCCGTCAGGCGCTCGGAGAGCTCTACGGCCAGGATCGAGTCGAGGCCCAGCTCAGAGAGGCTGCGGTCGGGCGCGGTCGCCGCCGGATCGAGGCGGAGCACGGTCGCGATCTGCTCCTGGAGCCAGGGGAGCAGGCTGGCCTCTCGCTGGGCCGGCGTGAGCCCCACCAGCCGCTCCGAGAACCGCGCGCGGGCCGCGGGCGCTGCCGGCGCTGCCTGCGCGGGCGGCTCGGCCTCCAGCGCCGCGAAGAGCGGGGCGGGCGCCTGCGCCTCGTAGATCGCGCGGAACCGCCGCCAGTCGACGTCCGCGATGAGCGCCTGCGCCTCGTCGCCCAGGCGGCCCAGGGCCTCCAGCGCCTCGTCCGCAGGCATGGCGCGCACGCCCGACCGGGCGAGCTCCGCGCGGACCTCGGGCGTCGCCATGCCCGCCTCCCAGGCGCCCCAGTTCACGCTCCGCGCGGGCAGGCCCAGGGCGCGGCGGTGCAGGGCGATCCGGTCCATGACGTGGTTGGCGGCGGCGTAAGCGCCATGCTCCCGCGCGCCCCAGACCGCCGCGATGGATGAGTACAGCACGAACTCGGCGACGGGGTCGGTCCGCGTGAGCGTGTGGAGGGCCCAGGTCCCCGCCACCTTGGCGCCCAGCACGGCCTCGAGCTCCCCGGGCTCCAGCGCGCCGAGGGCCCGCCGCTCGACCACGCCCGCCGCGTGGTGGATGCTGCTCAGGGGTCCGAGCGCGCGCGCGGTCTCCAGCAGTCGGGCGACGTCCCCGGCGTCCGCCAGATCGGCCGCCACGACCTCCACCTCGGCCGTCCGGCGGAGCTCCGCCAGGAAGGAGGCGTCTCCCTCGGTCGCCCCCCGCCGCCCCGCCAGCACCAGGCGGCGCGCGCCCTGGGACACCAGCCAGCGGGCGACGGCGCGCCCGATGCCGCCGAGGCCGCCGGTCACGACGTGGACCCCGTCGCGGCGGCGCCCGGTCGCGGCGATCGGCGCGTGGCGGACGAGGCGCGCGACGTAGCGCCGCCCGCCTCGGAGCAGCAGCTGCGTCTCCCCGTCCGCCCCTCGGAGCGCGGCGGCGAGGGCGACGACGTCGAGATCGCCAGCGGGGTCGAGGTCGATGAGCCCACCCCACCGCTCCGGGTGCTCCAGCGCCAGCACCCGCCCGATCCCCCACACCGCCGCCTGGGCGACGCCCGACTCGCCGGGCTCGGGCTCCAGGGCCTGGGCTCCGCGGGTCACCAGGAAGATCCGCGCGTCCCGTCCCGCCGCCAGGGTGGCGCCGAGGGTGTCGAGCGCGCCCTGACAGGCCGCGGCGGCCTCCAGCGGGTGCGTCGCGTCGAGGGCGCCGAGGTGCACCACACCCACGGCCTCCGGCCCCGCGGCGCGGAGCGCCCGCTCGAGCTCCCCGCGGTCGCGCACCACCGCCGCCTCGCCGAGCGGTCCCGCCAGCCGAGTCGCCGCGCCGGCCTGATCGGCCACCACGATCCATCGCCGCGGCGCCCGCGACGAGCCCGGCGCGAGCTCATGCCACGCGACGCGGTAGAACCAGTCTTTCGCCTCCTCCAGCCCCTCCAGCCAGAAGCGGCGCCGCTGCCAGGGGTAGGTGGGCAGGTCCGCGGTGCGCGTGGCGCCTCGGTAGAGCCCGCGCGCCTCCGCGCCGCCCGCCACCCACAGCTTCGCCAGGCCCTCCAGCACCATGCCCAGCCCCCCGTCGCCGCTGCGCAGGGTGCCGATCACCGCGCCATCGACGCCGGCGGCGCGCAGGCCCGCGCGCAGGGCGGGACCGAGCGCGGGGTGGCCGCCCACCTCCAGGAAGCACCGGTGCCCGTCCGCGATGAGCTGACGTACGGCCCGATCGAAGCGCACGGGGGCCCGCACGTTGCGCGCCCAGTAGGCGCCGGTGAGCGCGTCGCCGGTCGCGCGGCGCCCCGTTACGGTGGAGACCAGGGGGAGCTCCGTGGCCCGGGGCTCGAGGTCGGCCAGCGCCTCCGCCATCGCCCCCTCCACGGGGTCCATCGCCGGGGCGTGGGCCGCGAACCCGATCCGCACCGCCCGGGTCGAGATGCCCGCCTGCGCAAGCCGCGTGGCGAGGTCTCCCAGCGCGGCGCGGCGCCCGCTGATCACCACCGCGTCGTCGGCGTTGACGGCGCCCACGACCAGCGCGGTGCCGTCGAGCCAGGGCCGCACCGCCTCCTCGCCGAGCGGCACCGCCAGCATCCCGCCGTCCATCGCGCCGGCCTGCGCGCGGATGAGGCGGCTGCGCGTCACGATCACCCGCGCCCCGGCCTCCACCGAGAGCGCGCCAGCGGCCACCGCCGCGGCCACCTCGCCGAGGCTGTGTCCCACGACCGCGGCAGGCCGGACGCCCCGATCCGCCAGCAGGGCGACAAGGCCCACCTGGGTCGCGAAGAGCACCCGTTGAACGTCGATGATCTCCTCAGAGTCCAGCGCGTCGAGCAGGTCGTAGCCATCCGAGGCCATGGCGGCGCGGCACCGCTCCAGCGCGTCGCGGAACACCGGCTCCTGTCGGAGCGCGCGCGCCATGCCGGGCCAGTGGGCGCCGTGGCCGCCGAAGACGAAGACCGCGCCGGCCGTCCCGGCGGGCGCGACGGCGCTGGCCAGGGCCGAGGGCGCCGCGAGCGCGCGCGCCGCCTCCGCCGGGCTCGCCGCCACGATCGCGCGCCGGATGGGCAGCGGCTCCCGCGCCGCCGCGGCTCCGCACACCTCGTGGAGGTCCGCGCCGGGCCGTCGGAGGCGCTCGGCGAAGGCGCTACAGTGCTGATCAAGCGCCGCCTCGGACCGCGCCGAGAGCACGAGCAGCTCCGGCGTGAGGGGCGCGGGCCGGCGCTCGACCCCGGCCACGTGCAGGCGGGCCAGCGCCTCGCGCGCCCGCTGGTGCCCGTCCTCGTCGCGGACCTGACCCGCGATGACCTCACACGGCCGCGCTTGGAAGATCGACCGGATGGAGCGCGCGAACAGCGCATGCGCGCCCAGCTCCAGGAAGCAGGAGAAGCCCTGGTCGGCGAGCGCAGCGACGCCCTCGGCGAAGCGCACCCGGTGGCGGGTGTTGGCCGCCCAGTATGCGCCCGTGAGCTCCCTCCCCTCCACAGGGGCGGCGCGCAGGGTGGAGATCATCGGCACCTCGCACGGGCGCGGCCGGATCTCCCGCGTGCGCTCGACGAGCGCGGGCAGGAAGGGCTCCACGCCTCGGCAGTGGGTGTAGACGTCGCTCAACCAGCGGGTGAAGGCGCCCCGGGCCGAGAAGTGGGCGACCGCGGCGCGCACGGCGTCGGCCTCGCCGCTGATCACGCCCGACGCGCCATCGTTGTGGCAGGCCAGCTCGTAGGCCCCCTCCAGGGACGCGGCGTGCGCGAGGATCTGCTCCGGCGGAGCCGCGACGAAGGCCGCCCCCGCCCGCCCGGTCTCCACCGTCTCCCGGTAGGCCCGGCCGATGGCGTGAATCACAGCCATCGCGTCGGGGATCGTGAGCGCGCCCGCGGCCTGAGCCGCCGCCACCTCGCCGATGCAGTGCCCGACGATGGCGGAGGGCTGGATGCCCCACGACCGGAACAGCGCGGCATGCGCGATCTGGATGGCGATGATCACCGGGTTGTACACGTCGTGCGCGTCGGGATCCCGAAGGCGCGCGCCGGCGCTGTCGTCGAAGATGTCGTCGATGAGGGAGCCTGGCCGCAGCGCCGCCAGCGCCGCGTCGCAGGCCTCCAGCGTGCGGCGGAACACGGGCTCGGCGGCGTACAGCCGGCGACCCATGCCGTGCCACTGCGAGCCCATGCCGCTGAACACGAAGACCAGGCGATCGTGGGCCGGGCGCCCCACCACGCGCGCCGCGGCGCCCGGGTTGTCCAGGGCCGCGAGCAGCTCCGACCGGGTGCGCCCCCACACCGCGACCCGCGCGCCGGGCGAGGCCGACGGCTCCACCGCCGCGCATGCGTCCGCGAGGCCCAGGCTGGGGGGCAGCGCGGCGAGCGCGGCGCGGACCTCGGCGAGCTCCTCCCCGAGCCGCAGCACCTGGCTCGGGCCCTCCACCCCCTCCAGGATGGCGTGGGCGTTGGTCCCGCCCAGGCCAAACGAGCTCACCCCGGCGCGCCGCGGCGCGTCCTCCGTCCAATGCTCGGCCTCCCGGACCACCCTCAGGCGCAGGCGATCGAGGTCAATGTGGGGGTTTCCCATCTCGTAATTCAGGCTGGCCGGGATCGCGCCGTGGTGGATCGCCAGGGCCGCCTTCACCACGCCCAGCGCCCCCGCCGCGGCCTCCAGGTGGCCGATGTTGGTCTTGATCGAGCCCACCCGCAGGGGGGCCGTCCGCCCCGCGGCGTAGGCCGCGCCCAGCGCCTCGGCCTCGATGGGATCGCCCAGCGGCGTGCCCGTGCCGTGCAGCTCCACGTAGCCGACGCTGGCGGGAGCCACGCCGGCCCGCCCGATCGCGTCGCGGATCACCGCCGCCTGCGCCACCGCGCTGGGGGCGGTCAGCCCGTTGCTCGGGCCGTCGTTGTTCACCGCGCTGCCCCGCACCACGGCGTACACGCGGTCGCCGTCGCGCTGGGCCTGAGAGAGCCGCTTGAGCGCCAGGATCGCGCCGCCCTCCCCCCGCGCGTAGCCGTTGGCCCGAGCGTCGAAGGTGCAGCAGCGCCCATCGGGCGAGAGCGCGCCGAAGCGCGCCACCGCCTCCATCGTCTCCGGCGCCAGCAGGAGGTGCACGCCGCCGGCCAGCGCCAGCGCCGTCTCGCCCGCGCGCAGGCTCTGGCAGGCCAGGTGGATCGCCGCGAGCGAGGCCGAGCACGCCGAGTCGAGCGCCAGGCTGGGGCCGCGCAAGCCCAGGGCGTAGGAGATCCGGTTGGCCACGAACGAGAAGCAGGTCCCGGTCGTGCTGTGCGCGTCGATCGCCCGGGCGCGCACGCGCAGGGTGTCGTAATCGTTGAAGAACACCCCCATGAACACGCCCGTCCGGCTCTCGCGCAGGCTGTGCGGCGGGATCCCGGCGTCCTCCAGCGTCTCCCAGGCCAGCTCCAGGGCGAGCCGCTGCTGCGGGTCCATCTGCTCGGCCTCGCGGGGGGAGATCCCGAAGAACGCGGCGTCGAAGCCAGCGACATCGCGCAGAAAGCCGCCACGGCGGGGCGCGTCCACCCGGTCCGGGTTCCAGCGCCGCCGCGGCACCTCGCCGGTGGCGTCCACGCCGCGCATCAGGAGATCCCACAGCGCCGCGGGTCCGTCCGCGCCCGGCGTGCGGCACCCGATGCCCACGATCGCGATGGGCTCCTCCGCACGCTGCTCCGGCGCCGCGACCGTCTCGGTGGCCTCCCCCGCCTCGAGGTGCGCCACGAAGGCCGCCACCGTGGGGTAGGACCACAGGGCCACGGGCGAGACCGGGCGCCCCAGCTGCGCCGCGACCGCCGCCGCGACCGCCACGCTGCCCAGCGAGTCGAGCCCCTGGTCGCGCAGGGTGCGGTTGGGATCGACCGCGCCGACCGGCACACCGAGCTGCGCGGCCACCGCCGCGAGGACCTGCTCCGTTACACGCTTTGCCTGCTCCGTCATGGTGCCCCTCCGAGGTGTCCACGACGGTAGCCCGCGGCATGGTGGACCTTGCGTCGCAGCGTGTCGCAGAACCTTGCGCGGGCGCTGGAGGGTGAGCCCCGTGACGGCCCACCTTGCACGCGCGGACGGACTGGATACATTGTCGGCACGAGCGCCAGAGACACCGCGGCTGCTGAACCCGGTCCTCTTCACTCACCCCAATCTCAGGTCCGGCCCTCTGAGGGTTCGTGTGCCTGGAATTCGAGTCAGGTGCTCCCATGCCCGTCACCTCTCAGGGCCGCGCTCCGGCGCGGCTCTCCCGGCTCGTCCGCGCCCTCGCGCGTGAGGGCCTGGACGTCACGCACGCCGACGGCGTGTACACGATCCGTCTTCGCTCCGATCCCAACGGCCCCGCCGCCGAGGTGCTGCTCTCCGACGAGCTGCCCCTCGAGGCCAAGGCCGCCACCCAGCTCGCGCAGATCGCCGCCCTCCAGCATCCGGATGGCGGCCGCCTCGCCTGTGTCTGCGCCACCCCGGACTTCCACCCGGGGGATGGCGGCGTGCCCATCGGCACCGTCGCCCGCAGCCGCACCATCGTCACCCCCGGCCTCGTGGGCGGGGACATCAACTGTGGCATGCGCCTGCACGTCACGGACCTCAGCTTGGATCGCCTGCTCTCCCGGAAGGCCGAGCTGGTGGGCCGCCTGCGGCGCGACTACCTGCTCGGTGAGCGGGACATCGCGCTGACCGGCTCCACCTTCGAGGGCCTGCTGCGTGAGGGCCTGCCCGGCCTGGCGCTCGGGGCGCGCGAGCGCCCGCTGGGCCGCCTGCGCAGGGTCGATCTGGACCGCCTCCGCGAGGAGATCGATCAGGTCTACCTGGGCGGGGCGCTCCCGGACGGGGATCCGAGCGTCGTCCCGGCCTCCCTGCTCCAGTCCGAGGTCGTGCGCGAGGACGGGCTGGCCACCGTGGGCCGCGGCAACCACTTCGTGGAGCTGCAGGTGGTCGAGGAGCTCGTGGACCGCGGCGAGGCCTGGCGCCTCGGCGTCAAGGTCGGCCAGGTCACCCTCATGATCCACTCCGGCTCCCGCGACGTGGGGCGGGCCGTCGGCACCCTCTGGGCCGACCGCGCCCGGGCCGCCTGGCCCGCGGATCAGCGCTACCCGGACAGCCGCATCTTCCCCATCTCCCTGTCCGCTGAGCCCGGCCTGGCCCTGGCCTACCTGCGGGCGGAGGCCGCCGCGGCGAACTACGGCTGGGCGAACCGCGCGCTGCTGGCCGAGCTCTTCCGCACCCGCCTGGAGGAGGTCTTCGGTCAGGTCAGCTCCCCGCTGGTCGCCGACGTGCCGCACAACATCACGCTGCGTGAGGGGGACGACATCGTCGCCCGCAAAGGCGCCACGCCCGCCCACCCCGGGCAGGCCCTGGTGATCCCGGGGTCCATGGGCAGCGCGTCCTACCTCCTGGTGGGCCGCGGCCAGCCGCGCTTCCTGAGCTCCGCCTCCCACGGCGCCGGCCGCGCGCGACCTCGCCAGGAGATGGGGCACCTGAGCCGAGACCAGCTCGGGCTGAGCGGGGTGGAGTGCCACACGCTGCGAGAGGAGCGCGTGATCGAGGAGGCCCCCGCCGGCTACAAGCCCATCTCCGCCGTGATCGACGCGCAGGTCCGCGCCGGCATGGTGGGGGTGGTCGCCCGGATGCGACCCCTGATGACGTTCAAGGGCTGAGGGGGCGCACCCGAGCGGGTCCTGGCTGGGGGGCGCGGGCGGGCGTCCTCAATCCGCTGTCGCGCGACGTGACGTGAGGTCCGCGTGGATCGACCGCTGCCCCTCGGACAGGACCTGAGGGTCGGCCTCGACGATCCAGGCGATCAGCTCGGCGTAGAGCGCCTGCGCCTCCTCCTCGGCGCCGAGGTCTTGGAGGGCTCGGATCAGGTTCCAGGCGCTGAGCGTCGTCGCCTCGGCACGATCACCCAACGCGCGCCGACGTGCGCCGAGCGCGCGTCGGTGGAGCGCAGCGGCCTCGCCTGGGTCCCCCAGCTTGCGGAGGACCATGGCCAGCCTGTTCAACGTTCGCCATACGTCGGGATCCTCAGGGCCAGACTCCGCCTCCTGGGCGGCCAGCACGCCGGTCCAATACACCCGCTCCCAGGGCAAGGCCAGATCTGCCCGGCCCTGGTCGTGCAGCGCCTGCACCAGGCAGCGGGTCATCGTCAGGGTGGACGGATGCGAGAGCAACCCCTGCGCCTGTCGGCGGACAACCGCAGGCTCGAGCAGGCGCGCCGCCTCTGCCGGCTCGCCGAGCAGGCGCAGGCTCTCGCCCAGGTTCGCCTGGACCACCAGCGTCTCCGGGTGCTCGGCGCCCGAGGTCACCCGCAGGATGTCGAGGCTCTCCCGGAAGCAGGCCGCGGATGTGGCCCAGTCCCTCCGACTGAACGCCACACAGGCCGCCAGATAGGCCGCCCTGCCGAGCTCCGCGGGATCCACGCCCCGCAGCGCGCGGCGGAGCACCAGGAGCCGCTGGGCGATGAGGTCGGCCGACTCCAGGTCTCCCCAGGCCAGCTGAACCTGCGCGACGGTGAAGAGCGCCCGTTGAAACTCCGGAGCGTCCTCACCGAGCAGCGCCCCGAGGTCTTCGACCCTGCGCACGAGGTCGCGGGGGATCTCGTCGGCCCTACCGAGCTGGTTGAGCGTGCTGGCCAGGTTGACGCGCGCCTGGATGGCGCGCGGGTGCTGCTCCCCGTGCACGAGCGCGGTCCGATGGACGAGCTCCTCCTGGAGCGGCACGGCCAGGTGAGCGCGCCCGAGGTCGGTTTGAACGCGCGCCAGGTTGGCCAGGCTCTCGAGGAGATCCGGATCGTCCTCTCTGCAGACCTGCATCCGGGCGGCGAGGGTGCGCTCGTGAAGCGCGAGGGCGCCCTCGAGCTCGCCGCGCGCCCACAGGATCTCCCCGAGGTTGTTCGCCGTTCGCAACGTGTCCAGGTGATCCTTGCCCAGAACCTCGGCGCGGAGGGCCAGGGTCCGCTCGGCCAGCTCGCGTGCTTCGTCCTGATGTCCTCCTTCGTGGAGGAGCAGCGCGAGGTTGTTCTCGCTGCCCAGGGTGTCCGGATGTCGGTCGCCGAGGACACGCCTGCGCCCCGCCAGCGCGCGCCTGGACAGATCCAACGCGTCGTCCAGGTGCCCCAGGGCGCGAAGCCCCTCCGACCAGTTGCTCAGGATGGTCAGCCGCGGCTCGCTCTCCGCCCCGGTGAGCTCAGCGTAGCCGCGATCGGCGCGACGCCAGCCCTCGATGGCTCGCCGCGCGTCTCCGAGCGCCTGATCGTGACGGGCGACCAGCGCCGAGAGGAAGAACTCTGGGAGGCCATCCTCCTGGATGGCCAGGACGCGGGCGTGCGCCACCAGGGGCGCGAGCACCTCTCGCCGCCGAGGATCACCCGCGCCGTCGAGACGGGGTGTGATCGCTTGGACCACGGCGGGTCGCATCGCGAGCCATCCTATCGGATCCAGCAGACGCACGGCCTTGCTCACCAGGACGTGCACCTGCCGCGCGACCCAGGGGCTGCCACCGCGCTCCCCCAGGGTGGCCGGCTCGCACAGGCTCGCGAGGTCGGCCTGCTCTACCGCGCGCTCCAGCCGCTCGGAGGCCGCCTCCTGGTCCAGCCGGTGGTGGAGGGCGAGGGCGTCGCGCGCCAGGTCGAGCGGGAACGGCGCCGCAGAGAGCGTAGCGGCGACGCTCAGCAGGTCGCGCCCCTCCTCGCCCAGCGCCAGGACGCTCATCCAGAGCGTCGCGGCGATGCCCCTGGCTGCGCCGGTCGGCAGCTCCTCGAGCAGCCCGCTCACGACGCGCTCCAGCGCCTCTCCGTGCATGTCCGCGCGCACCATGCGCAGCCGCGCCGCGACCGGCCGCGCCTCCGCGCTGCGCCGCAGGGACGCGCCGAGCAGATCGAGGGCCAGCGGGTGTCCACCGACCTCCAAGCTCAGCGCTCTGGCGGCCTCCTCCTCCGCGACGTCCAGCAGCGGGCGGCGCGCGGCCAGGAGGCGAACGCCATCCTCAGCGTCCAGCGGGCCCAACACGATCGCCTCGCCGAAGTCCTCGTGGCGCCGATCCCGCGTGGAGATCAGGGTGGCCCCCGCGGGTCCGGGCGCCAGCCAGCCGCGAAGGATCTCGCCGGGCACGCCATGGGGGAGATCGTCGATCACCCAAAGGTAGGGCCCGCTTCTCAGCGCGGCGCGGATCCGCGCGCGCATCCGGTCCACGGGAGCGGGGGAGCCCTCGAGGCCAAGC
The DNA here is from genome assembly GCA_964556105.1 of uncultured Enterobacterales bacterium. Taxonomy (GTDB): domain Bacteria; phylum Myxococcota_A; class UBA796; order UBA796; family CAZKWG01; genus CAZKWG01. Next base: position 11,533 of record CAZKWG010000171.1, read on the forward strand.
CCGTCGCAGACCCGACCGAGCGCCTCCGAGAGCGGATCCGTGGCCCGCAACCAGAAGATGCCTCCCGGCCACGAAGCGGAGAAACGATGGGCGTACTCGACGGCCAGCAGCGACTTCCCTACGCCGCCGAGCCCGACCAGCCGCACGACCCTCGGGCCGTAGCCGGCGGTGTCGTCCTGGACCGTGAGCCGGGCGTGCAGGTCCTGCAGGATCTGCGCGCGCCCCACGAAGCGCCGGGGCCGCGGGTGCGTCTCGGGGATCCAACGGGCTCCGGACGGACGGTCCTGCCGAGGCTCCCCCTCCCAGAGCGCCGCGACCCGGTCGATGTCGTCGGCCCTCCGGGGGCGCGCCTCCTTCAACCATTGAAAGAAGGCCCTGTCC
>CAZKWG010000172.1:0-11887 GCA_964556105.1 uncultured Enterobacterales bacterium
CCTCCCAGTCGTCGGTGACGAAGGCCAGGACGGTGTCCAGCCGCGCCCGCGCCCGCCGGTCGGAGAGGCGGGCGACGGCCCCGTGCCAGCCGCGGGTCAGCTCGAAGCCAGGGTTCTCCGCCTGCTCCAGCGGGTCGAGCAGCGCGGCGTCGCTGACGTAGCGGCCGTAGTGATCACCGGCGCCCAGGACCGTCAGGCTGAGGTGGTCGCTGTCCCCGAGATCCTGGTCATAGCGGGCCAGATAATCCCAGAACGCCGGCCAGATGGTGTACTGGTCGTTGCTCGACTCGACCAGGTCCAGGTAGGAGCGCCGCGCCGAGGCGGTGAGCGCCGCGCCGTTGCCGAGGGGCGTCGCGACGTAGCCGCCGGCCATGATCAGCGAGACGTTGACCCCGCCGTGCAGGGCCTGGCTGTCCGCCTCCCGCGTCTCGGCCGCCACCACCCCGCCCACCGCGTCGCCGTAGCTGGGCCCGAAGGTGGAGGGGTAGACCGCGATCTCGTCCAGCAGCCGCGTGTGGATGACCGAGGCGTACTGCTGGAAGTGGTAGAGGTAGGGGACGTCCACGCCGTCCACCAGGAAGCGCGACTCCGAGGGGGCCGAGCCGCGCAGCACGACGTCGCCGGCCTTGGGCGAGTACTCGCGGGTCTGGGCCACGCCGGGCAGGGTCTGGATGAGGCGGACGGGATCGCCATAGGCGCCAGGCGTCTCCTCGACGCGCTCGCGGTCCATGACGTGGCGCGAGACGTGGGCCGAGGGGCGGCGGCTCTCGACGACGACCTCCTCCGGGGGCGCGTAGACCAGGAAGACGGAGAGCGGGTCCGGAGAGGGGACCACAACCTGCAGTTGTTGGAGGGCGTGCTCGGGACCGCCGGCGATCAGGGTCCAGGCGCCGTCGGGCAGCTCCAGCACGAAGCGGCCGTCCGAGCCCGCCGTGGCCTGCGGCGCGCCCGGGGCGGCGTCGGCGCGCACCCAGGCGCCCGCCACCGGATCGCCGGTGCCCCGCTCGCGGATGACGCCGCGCAGCTCGGCCGACCAGGCTGCGCCGATCACCAGCAGCAGCGCGCTCACCAGACCTCCAGCACGACGCGGGCGCCGAGCACGTCCGGGCGAGGACAGCGCCCCTCCGCCACCCAGGCCAGCCGGAAGGGCTCCCCGGTCGGCGCGCAGGAGAGCGTGTCCTGGGCGCTGAGATCGGCCTCGCCGTCCACGGCCGGCACCGCCGCGACCTCCTCCAGCCCCACGCCCAGGAGGTCCTCGCGAGAGACAAGGGTGGCGGCCACATAGCCGGCGCTGGCGCCCGCGCTGATCACCTCGGCCGCGTCCGCCTGGCTGAGCGGCAGCAGCCTGCCCTCGTGGCGCAGCAGCGGCGTGTCCAGGCCGATCGCCGCGTCCGCCCAGATCCAACGGTTGCTGCCCGCCCCGTCCAGCACCAGGGCCAGGGTGGGGTAGAGCGTGGCCTCGGCCGCGATGCGCTCCTCCACCTCGCCGTCGTCCCAGACGATCTCCTCGGCCAGCACGTCGGCCGCCATCGCCTCGACCTCGAGCAGCGTGCCCGCGTCCTCGGCCAGCATCCAGCGGGCGCTGTAGTCCCCGCTCGCCGTCCCGTCGGCGAAGCTCAGGCTGAGGCGCGCGACCTCTCCAGCGGCGGCCGCGCCGTCCACCGGCAGAACATCCGCCGCCCGCCGCGCCTCCAGCGAGAGGTCCTCGCCCAGCGTGAGGGCGCCGCGCGCGAGCTCCAGCGCCGGGGGCGGGTCGGCGAGCTCCACCTGCGCTTGTAGCTCCTCCCCGTCGGGGCTGGTGGCCAGCAGGCCCAGCGCGCCCTGCTCGGGCACCAGGACCTCCCAGCCCTCGCCCAGCGCCTCCCCGTCCAGGCTCCAGCGCAGGGTGGGCGAGGCCTCGTGGTACAGGCCGAGCCCGCTCCACACCGCCGCGCTGGCCACCCGGCTCCCGTCCGGGCGCAGCTCGACGCCCAGGGCCGCCACCCGGAAGGGCCCAAGCTCGCCGCGCGCCACGTCGAAATCGGCGTCGCAAGCGGATAGACCCGAGAGGATCAGCAGGAGCAGCGGCGCGCGCGGTTGGGACATCGGCCCTTTCTCGAGCGAGGGGAAGCAGGTTTCCTATCCTGCTCTGCGCGGCGCGGGAGGGCTGTCGCCGCTTGCTCCACCGGACCCGGGGCGATACCTCGGCCTTCGACGGCAACCCGGAGGTCGCCATGCGTCTGGTCCTCGCCTTCTCCCTGCTCCCTGCCTGCGGCACCGACCCGTCCGGCATCTGGCTGCTCCAGAGCCCGGTGGCCGACATCGAGACCGTCTGCGACTCCCAGCACGGCGAGAACTACGTCTACGGCCAGTGGCCGCCCGAGGACGAGGAGAGCACCCAGACCGAGTGGACCTACGTGGAGGAGGCGACCTTCGGCGACGAGCTGATCTTCGCCCAGATCGAGACCATGGGCCGGGACGAGGCGGTGCTGCTGCTGGGCGACACGGTCATCCCCGGCCTGTGGAACAAACAAAACCAGCAGTGGATTTTTTCCTGGGCCGACGAGGAGAGCGCCGAGGACTCCGAGACCCACTCGGCCGGCTACACCTGGACGGCGATGGAGCAGAGCTCGGCCACCCTCGAGGTGCGCTTCAGCCTGCTGGAGGACGACTACGCGTCCGGGCAGATCGCCAACAGCTCGGTGGGCCGCACGACCTGGACGGAGACCGATGTCTGGGACGCGGCCACGGTGGGCGTCTCCTACTCGCAGATCCCGTCGAGCTCCTATCTGGAGGGCACCGACGAGACGGTGACCAGCGTGGACAACGCGCCCACGGCGTCGGACTGCGAGGACGCGGAGTGCAACCTCTGGTTTCAGACGACCTGCACCATCGACGACGCGTTCGTGGCGACGCGCACCACCTACGAGGGTGAGGAGACCTACCAGTACCTGCAGTACGCCACGCAGCCGGGAGACTGAGCAGGGAGACGGGGCCGGGGGCTGGGCCAGCTCAGGGCGCCCGCGCGACGGCGTCCAGCGCCTGACGGATCTCCGGGCGCAGGTGGTCCAGCGGCCCCATGGCCTTCATCAGGCGGCGCAGGGTCCGGCCGGCGCCGGCCCGGTCGTCGAGGGCGCCCACCTGCAGCAGCATGAGCTGGCAGAGCGCCTCCAGGTGATGGGGGTCGATCGCCAGTGCCTCGCGCAGCGCCGCGGCCGCCGCCTCGACCCGGCCCTCCTCCGCCCGCCAGATGGCCCGGCTCACCAGCGCCTCGACCTCGAGCGCGGCGGGCCCCGCGGGCGCCTCCGTGTTCATCGGGCCCATCGGGGCGCGCGCCCGCTCCAGCCGACCCTTGACCCAGGCCATCAGGCGGCGTGGCGCCATCGGCTTGGAGAAGACCACCGGCCGCACGAAGCTGGGATCGTCCTCGCCGTACAGGTGCGGTCGCGCGGCGGCGCGGTTCTGGGCGATCCAGTCGGCCAGCGCGCTCTCCGGGTAGACCCGCCCGCCCGTCGCGTAGGAGAGCCCGAAGCCGAGCGGGAAGGACCGGTCGACCTCCAGCGCGTAGTCCAGCGCGCCCGACAGGGTCTCTTCGGTCTCGAGCCAGTGGGCGCCGAGCAGGACCGAGCCGCTCAGCATGGGGTGGCCGCGCCGCAGGTAGCGCTCCACCAGGGCGTCGATGGCGGCGCGGTTGGCCGGGCCGCCGCCCGCGCGCAGGACGCGGTCGTCGAAGTGCCCGAATTCATAGGAGATCCCGCTCGGGTCCACCCCGGCGTCCAGGAGCGCGTCCAGGAGCGCGTCATCGACCGGCGCCACCTGCAGGAAGACCTGCAGGTCCAGGTCCAGGCCCGCCAGCCGCTGGAGCACGGCCCGCGCGTGCGCGGCGGTGGGCACGTTCAGCTCGCTGGTGGCGAGCCAGAAGCGCGTCGCCCCCGCCGCCTGGAGCGCGTGGATCTCCTGGAGCACCTCGTCCGGATCGCGGGCGAAGACCTGCTGGCCGGTGAAGCGCGCCTCGACGCAGAAGGTGCAGCGCCGGTCGCAGCCGCTGGACACGCTGAGGGGAACGCGCCCGCCGCGGGCCTGGGTGAGGTGCAGGTAGGCGCGATCGCGCGGCGTCGGCCCGGCGGGCTGGCGGAAGGCGCGGGCGAAGCCGCGCGGCCGGGGTGGGCTCTGATGGGGTGGGCGGGAGCGGGGTGACTCCAAGCGGGGGTGGACCTGGACGACGCGGGGATCCTCCGGCAGGACCACCCCCTCCCCCGCCGCCAGCGCGGCGCCGATCGTCCGACAGAGATCGTCGGCGGGCCCGGAGATCCCCCAGTCTGCGCCAAGATAATTCAACACCGGCAGCGGCCCGCTGGACAGGGCGGCCCCGCCCACGCAGACGCGCGCCCCGCCCACCCGCTCCCGCGCCAGCGCCACGAGCGGCCGGACCTGGTCCAGGTAGAAGCAGGTGTCGATGTCGCCCGGCCCCAGCTCGCTGCGCACCACCAGCGCGTCGTCGATGTTGCGCACGCTGAAGCCCACCAGATCGGGGCGCCAGGCCAGCGCGTCATCCAGGGCCGCGAGGGGATCCGCCTCGATGAAGGGGGCGATCTGCCGGACCTCACAGCCCGCCAGCGCGAAGCTGTGGGCCACCCGCTCCATGCCGTAGGGCGGGACCGGCGAGCTGGTGATCGCGGGGTTCGCGTAGACCAGGAGCACGCGCGCCGACATGGACGTCGCTGTAATTGGATTGTTTCGTCAGGGCATGCATAGTGGTCAGCAAGACCCCCGGGAGCCCCATGTCATCCCCTCTCCGACTCCTGGCGCCGCTGCTGGCGCTCGCGGCCTGCGACTCCTACACCGTGGGCGATCCACCGGAGCAGCTCGAGGCCCTGGACGCCCAGCTCTCCCCGGACGTGCAGCCCGCCGCGCGCGAGGGCGAGCTGCTCGTGGTCGGCGGCCCGCAGGACTTCGCCTTCGTGCTCACCGAGGACGATGGCAAAGAGCTGGCCTTCGAGGTCCACTCCCCCGGCTCCTTCGATCTCCTGCACCTGGACGGCCCGGAGCGCACCCTGCACCTGCTGGGCGGCAGCGTGTCCGGTCACCAGAGCCTGGTCGTCGAGGAGGAGACCGGCCCGATCTGGGCGGCCGACCTCGGTGATCGCGCCGCCGCCGTCGCGCTGCTCCTGGGCGGCGACGCGGTCCGCCATGGCGACACGATCTTCGTAGACCAGGACGACACCTGGAAGTGGACCTACACCACGCTCATCGTCCCGACCGATGACGGCGACGTGGAGCTGCTGCCGGGCGACGTGGAGACCGTGACCATCGGCGGGGTCTACTGGCGGGTCGTGGCGGTGGCGGCCTACACCCGCAGGCTGCGCAGCGGCGCCGAGGTCAGCGACTGCGAGCGCATGCAGGACATGCTGGCCTACGAGATGTTCCGCGTCGCCGTCCCCGAGCGGTCGAGCGCGCGCACGCGGCCCGCCGGCCTGGCCTCGGCGACCCTGGGCTGCGAGCCGTAAAAACTATTTCACCTAGCTCAGAGCCCCGAGGATCGGCTCCGCCTGCTCGGGGTCGATGGTTGCGGCCGGGTCGATGTCGGCGAGGGCCAGGATCGTCGCGCCGAGGTGAGCGCCGCTCAAGGTCGCGCCGCCCGCGTCGACGTCGCCGCTGGCCAGATCTACGCCCTCGCCCTCGATGGTCTCGTTGTAGCTGCCGATGGCGCGGCCGCCGGCCACGCCCGAGCCGATCAACATCGCGGACGTCCACGTCCAATGATCTTTGCCGCCCGCGGAATTGTACTGCGGCACCCGCCCCATCTCCGAGAGCACGACCACGGTGGTCTCGTCGAGCAGGGTGCCGCCGGCCGCGCCCGCCCGGCTGTCCAGATCGAGGAGGATCTCGTCGAGGTAGCCGAACAGGTCCTCGAAGCTGGCGTCCTGGAACACGTTGCTGCCGTGCGTGTCCCAGCCGGCCACGAGCCCCTCCATGGCGATCATCCCCGTGCGCGAGACGCCCGCCTCGAAGCAGTCGGCGACGATCTTCGCCGCGTCCGACAGGCTCGCCCCCTCGCCGACCTCGAGCTGCGAGGCCATGGCGCGAACGCGCTCCATCCGCGACAGGGCCTTGGACTCCGCCTCCAGGTAGCGGCGCATCCGCCCGCGCGCGGCCAGCGCGCCCATCGCCGAGACCCGCTCGGCGAGGAAGGCGCTCTCCAGGTCCTGCACGGCCGCGATGGGGCTCTCGACCGGATCGTCGATGGCCGTCTGCAGCGCGCTGCCGTCCAGCAGGGCGGGGAGCTGGCCGGACTTGCCCACGCGCACCACCGACGAGACCGTGGTGACCGGGAAGATCGGCCCGTCCAGGTGGATGGCGGGCATCGGCAGATCCTCGGTCGCGTTCGCGGCGACCAGGGAGCACCAGTCGTCCGAGCCGCCCACCTGCGCCCCGGTCATCATCAGGCGGCGGAAGACCTCGTGCGAGACCGAGGGGACCTGGATGCCGATGACGAAGATCGTCTTCGAGGCCCAGCTCTCGAGGAAGCTCCGCACGCTGGGCCGGGAGGCGGAGTCCACGAAGGGCACGCCGCCCACCTCGCTGGCCTCCGCCTCGGACCAGCGATCCGTGTTGTCGCCGAAGCGGGTGCAGAAGACGACGAGCTGATCCCAGCCACCCGGGCAGAAGACGAAGAGGAACTTGCGATCCGAGCGCGCCGTCGCGCCGCCCAGCAGGGGCAGCACGGCCCCCGCCATGCCGAGCTTCAGCACCCCACGACGCGAGAGCGGACGGTGAAGCGCCATCTCAGTAGCTCCAGAAGGCGGGATCGCGCAGCAGGACGGAGACGAGGCTCTCCCAGGCCTGGGTGGCGTCGGAGGCCGACCGGATATCCGTCCAGAGCTGCGCCTCGGCGGCGAGCGTGTCCTCATCGGGCACGACGCCGTGGACGGCCAGGTGCAGGTGGCGGAGCTGCGCGTCCCAGTCGGCGGACCCGGGCTCGATGGCGAGGAGATCCGCCCCGTCCGGGGCGAAGAGGCGGCGCTCGGCGGGCGCGGCGGCGGCGTCGGCGCTGACCACGGCGACGGCCGCCGCCTGCGCGAGGCGCTGCAGCGCGAGGCCCCGGGTCAGGGTCGGATCGGAGGCCATCGAGGTCACCACGTCGCCGTCGATGCCGCCCGCCATCACGCGGTAGCCGTGCGTGTCGTTCTCGATCTGGTCATAGCCCTCCCAGGTCCAACGAAAGCCGGTCAGCTCCTGCACGGCGCTGGCGAGCTGCTCCGGGCCCAGCAGGCGGCGGGTCGAGACCCGCTCGTCCAGGGCGTCGTCGGCGTCCTCCTCCACCGCGCCGGCCCGGTACTCCTCGGTCTCCAGGAGGGCGAGCACCAGCGCGTTGTAGCGCAGCCCGCTCTCTCGGAAGGTGTCGACGAAGCCCTGCAGCGCGGGGAAGTCCTCCGTCTCCAGAGGGCGGTGCCAGAGGCTGCTCACGGCGCGCTCCACCGAGCACTGCAGGAAGCGGCTGTCGCTGGCCAGCAGCGGGCCGAGGTTGGCCACGCCGCCCAGGGGCTGACCGTAATAGGTGGACTCCATCCCCAGGAAGAGCCGGCCGAGCGGCTCGCGCTCGGGGTGGTAGGAGCTCATCTCCGTCGCGTCCTTCGTCTCGAACCACCAGAAGCCGAACAGCGAGGTGGCGAGCGCGTCCACCGAGGCGTGGCAGACCACGCAGTTCTCGTTCTCCTGCGTCGCGGCGAGCAGCGCCTCCGAGCTGACGTCGGTGATGCCGGTGAACGAGACGGGGCGCTGGGAGTAGTCGAAGCAGAGCAGCAGCTTCGCCAGGGCGGCGGCGCGCCCGCGGTTGTAGTTGGTGAGCGTGGTCGGGTAGCGCCACCACAGGCCGTTCGTCGTCACCACGCCCGCGGCGGGCCGCCCGTCGCCGTAGCGGGCCGGCTTCCACTCCTGCTGGAGATCGGGATCGATGTAGGTCAGGTCCCAGATCGAGACGAGCAGGTCGTTGGCCATCGTGTAGTCCGCCGTGACGACCTCCGTCCACGGCAGGTCCTCGGTGGCGACGTGCGCCATCAGGCGCAGCGGCTCCTCGCCCACGCTGCGCAGGAAGCTGTACTCATCGGACGCGCCCAGGCCGAAGTCCGTGCCCGACACCGGGAACTCGTCCACCCGCGTCAGCCACTGCTCGGCGAAGACGTCCACCAGCCGCTCCGCGTAGCGCTCGTCGGCCATCCAGGTCTCGACGAGACCGTCGAGCGCCTCTGGATCCGCCTCGACCGCCTCGATCTCGGAGACCTCCGGGACGACGCCGCGCAGGTCCAGGCTCACGCGCCGCGCCAGCAGGGCCGGCTCCAGGGGGACGAGCCCGCTGGCCTCCCCCGCGGGGGTGGGCGCGGGGGCCTGCTCACAGGCCGCGAGCAGCAGCAGGCTGATCACCACGGGACCTCCTCGGGCACGAGCGAGAGCGCGTCCACGGCGGCCTGCTGGATGGCCCCGCCCACGCAGACCTCGCCCATCGCCTCGTCCCCGTTCATGAGGGTCGCGCAGGGGTCGCAGGTGTCGAGGAATTCCATCTCCAGCCAGAGGGTGGAGGGATCGCGCACCAGGACCGTGCCGATGGGCAGCCCGCCGCAGATGTCCTGGTCCATGGTGACGCCCTCGAAGTAGAGGAAGTCCTCGCCCGCCACCCCGAGCGAGCCGACCAGGCGCGTGTTGACCAGCCCCCCGGCGTCGACCTCCCCCTCGAACTCGAGGCCCGAGCTCACGCCGCGGCCGAGCCAGCCCGAATGTGTGGGATCCTCGAAGGTGCCGCCGATCTTGAAGACGCTGTGCTGGGAGGTCTCGGTCGTCCAGTAGCGGAGGAAGATGCTGCCGCCCAGGCGAAAGGTGAGGCCGCCTGTGTAGGCCCCGGTGACCGTGAACAGGCCGGAGCCGGAGAGGACGTCGCCGTCGGGGAGGATCTCCTCGTCGTAGATCCAGCCGCCGTTGAGGGTGTAGGTGTCGCTCGAGCAGCCGACCAGCGAGCTGGTGTGGACCTCGCCATCGCCGACGATGGGCACCGTGGAGGGGCAGCTCACCTCCGCCCAGTCGCCCTCCCAGATGTGCAGCAGGTCGAAGAGCCAGTCGCGCATGGTGATCGGCTCGGGCAGGCCGAAGGCCAGCGAGGAGAGCACGGCGCTCTGCACGGCAGCGGCGTCCCACTCGGGCTCCAAGGGGACCAGCGCGACCCCGCCGCTGTCCGGGTCGCCCGTCTCCGGCTCGCCCTCCGACCCGTCCTTGCCCGCCTCCCCGTCGGTGGGAGCGCAGGCGGCGAGCAGACCGAGCCCGAGCGCCAGGGCGAGCCCAGGCCCAGCAAAGGGTCCGTCACCGACATGTCGGCTCAACACAGGTGTGCCCCCCTCAGGTAGGCACTATCCACCCTGTCGGCGTGAGTGTCAACGACGGGCCGCAGCCCTCAACCGCACGTGGAGGTCCTCGGCGCCCCCGCCTCGGGGGCGTCTGCGCCGCTCATCAGCGCCTGCAGGACCTCGGCGCTGGGCAGGATCGTGCTCCAGAAGGCCGGAGCGCGAATCGCCCGGTTCCAGGCCACCATCGCCCGACCGAAGGCGCGCCCCCGACGCCCGCTGAGGCCGATGCACTGCGCGCCGAGCAGCGAGAGCAGCCCCACCGCCTGCGCGACCGGGAGCGTCGGGAGCAGCCGCAAAAAGAGCGTCCGCCGCGTGACCTCGAGGGCGAAGGCGTCCTCCTCCGGACCCAGCGTGAGATCGGGCAGCGGCCCGTCGGGATCGAGCTCGCGCAGCCCCGCCAGCACGGGCAGCAGGGTGTCGCGCACCGGGGCGCCGGTCTCCGGGCGCAGCAGCACCCGATCGAGGGGCAGGAGGTTGATTCGTCGAAGAAAGCGGCGGGTCAACACGTCCAATGGGCTTGGATCAGGGGGAGCGGCGGCGAGAAAGCGGATCGCGCCGTGGACCGTGCGCTCCTGGCGTTGCGTCCAGGTCAGGAAGGCGCGCTCGTTCGCCGCCTGCTCGGGCTCGAGCACCGAGACGTTGGGGACCAGACGCGCGTTGGCCGGGGCCAGCTCCGCGTCCCGCCAGTGCAGGTAGCCGGTGAAGCAGCCGGGGTCGACGCCGATGCGGGGCTCCGACTCGGTGTCCAGCAGGACGAAGGGGTACTGTTGGCAGAGCAGGGGCTTGGCCGCGGCGCCGAAGCGGCTGTGCAACATACAACGCTGGTGAGGGTCCAGAAAGACGCAACGGCCCTCGACCTGGCGCAGGCGTCCGTTCTCGACGGGATCCATCACGTGGAGCGCGGCGGCCAGCGTGCGGACGCGACCGTGCTCCTCCTCGCCCAGCAGCCGGACGGGGACCCCATGGCAACAGCTGCCACAACCCTGGCAGGCATGACGCGGCTCGGAGAGCGCGCGGAGCGCTTCCAATTTCTCTCCTCCTGTTTGTCAGGGGCTATCACAGCGGCGTCCCCTGAGAAGAGACGAGCCTCAGGGTCGTGCGTCGATCTGATAGACCCTCCAGATTCCGCGATGCTCGACCAGCGTGAAGCCCTCGGGGGCCTGGTCGCGCAGCAGCGGCCCCAGGCCGGGGAAGCTGGCCCGCACCCGGTCGGCGTCGACCACCAGCGAACGAAACCCGCGGCGGAGGGCGGCCTCGCGCAGGAGATCCGGGGTCATCCGGCGGGGATCGCCGCCCAGCGTGCGCACGTTGGCGGCGCTCATCAGCCAGCCGTCGCGGCGCTGGTGGACCAGCGGGCTGGTGGCGAGGGTGGGCGGCGGGATCTCCGTCTGCGCGACGATCGCCAGATCGCGCTCGTCCTCGGTGGGGGCGCGGGCGGCGGGGAGCTGCAGCGCGAGGACGAGCAGCGCGGGCAGGGCCAGCCAGGGCCGCCAGCGCGCGGGGAGCAGCCAGCCCAGGCCGAGCCCGGCGGCGAGCGTGGCGGGCAGCACGAGGCGGGCGTTGGAGAAGGCCAGCCCGATGCCCACGAGATGGAGCAGCGCCCACAGCCCGAGCCCCCAGGCCAGCCGCTCTCTGCGCGCCGCCCCCACCAGGAGGCCCAGCGCGCCCAGGGCGCCCCAGGGCGTGCCGAGGGCGTCGCGGGCCGCGCGCGCGGCGCTCTCCGGCAGGCGACGCAGCAGCTCGCCGGTAGAGGGAGGCGGCCCGCCGGCGCCGATGGCCATGTTCTGCGACTGATCGGGAAGAACGGGCATCGACAGCCAGAGCGCCACCGCCCAGTGCGGCGCGGTGGCCAGCGCGAAGGCGATGAGCGCCCGGCCCCGCTGCGGCGCCAGCAGCAGCACCGCCGGCAGCACCGCCACCCCGGTGTAGCGCGTCAGGCAGGCCGCCCCCGCCAGCGCCCCCGCCAGCGCTGGTCGTCGCTCCGCCACGGCCAGGGCGCCCAGCCCGAGCGCGCAGGCGGGCAGATCCGTGCCCTCCGTACTCCCCCAGGCCAGAAAGGCCGGCGTCGCCACCATCGCCAGGGCCGGTCCCGGCCCCACCATCCGCGTCGCCGCGAGCGCCGCGCCCATCGCCGCCAGCACCGCCAGCGCCTTGCCCGCCAGCAGCACGTCGCCCAGCCCCAGCCGAAACACGAGCAGCACCGCCGGGTAGCCCACCGGGTAGAGCCCGCTCACCAGCTCCTGCCCCTCGCTCAGCCGGCGCGCGCGGTTGGCGAAGGAGAGGAAGTCCACGAAGCGCAGACCGGGGTGCCCCGCGGCGATCACGGCGACCGTGGCCCCGACCCCGAGGACCAGGGCGAGGGTGATCCAGCGCGCGCGGTGGGTGCTCATCCCGAAGACGCTACTCCAATCCGAAGCTCCACGTCTGGGTCGTGGCGCCCGCGTCGTCGCGCACCCGATCCGTCAGGAGGGTCGCGCTCACCGTGAGCGTCGCGCCCATGCGGCCGCGGATCTCGT
>CAZKWG010000173.1:0-11859 GCA_964556105.1 uncultured Enterobacterales bacterium
GGGCGGTGGGGGGGCGGCTGTCTTCCTGTCGCTCCGACAGGATCCGCCCCCGAAGAGGGCAGTGGAGGGGCAGGAGCCTTCCTGCCACCCCTACCCCGGCGTCAACCGCCACACATCCGGCGTCATGTTGTTCCCCGCCACCACCCACAACGATCCATCATACACAAACACGCTCGACGCATGCCGCGCCGCCCAGGGCGTGTCGGCGACCTCATACCAGCTCACGCCGTCCGCGCTGTACCAGACATCCGATCGGTTCCCGGTCCCGTCATAGCCCTCCAGCACCCACAGCTTCCCATCAAACGCGGCGACGTCATGATACTGCCTGGGCTCCCATGGCGCCTCGTCCAGGACCTGTGTCCACGTCACGCCGTCCGGGCTCGACCAGACGTCGTTGTAGTAGTTCCTGTAGGGATAATCCGGCGTGTCATAGGTCCCGCCACCCAGCAGCCAGATCTTCCCGTCCAGCACGGCGCTGCCGCCGATCATGCCTCGTGGCTCCCATGGCGCCTCCTCCAACACCTGCGTCCACGTCACGCCGTCCGTGCTCGACCAGACGTCATTGTAGAAGACGCTCTCTTCATCCGCGGACGTGAACTGCGGCAGCGTCTGGCCGCCCATCACGTAGATCGTGTCTCCCAACACGGCCGTGTGATGCAGCACCCGCTCGCCCCAGGGCAGCTCCGCGACCTGCTCGGTCCAGCTGAGCCCGTCCTCGCTCGACCAGGCGTCCGGCTGGTAGTGACCTTGAATCGGGTCGCCGCCCAGCACCCACATCTGGTCCAGGAAGACGGCGTAGCCCGCCGTGTGTCGGCCCTCCCAGGGCGCCTCGGCGACCTCCTCCGTCCAGCTCGCGCCGTCCGTGCTCGACCACACCTCGCTGTTGCAGATCATCGGGAAGTTCACCCGATCGGAGGGGTTCCAGCCGCCCAGCAGCCACATGCGATCCTGGAAGACCAGCGCGCCGGCCCCGTCGCGGGCGGCGAAGTCGGCGGTGGCGTTGACCAGCTCCCAGGTGTAGTCCTTCGCCTGCGAGGGCAGCACCCAGAGCGTGACGCTGTCCGAGACCGTCTCGTCGTCATAGTCGCGCAGGCGCAGCGTGACGGCCGAGGCCGGGACATCGGGGATCGTCCAGGCGAAGCTGCTCTGCGCTGAATAGGACGAGAGCACGGCCTCGCCCGAGGCGCCGTCATTGCCCTCCAGCGGAGACCAGGTCGCGCCGCCGTCCAGGCTCCACTCGAGCGTGACCACCGGCCAGCGCGAGGGGTCCTCGTCGATCGTCGCATGCGTCCAGATGACCCGATGCGCGCTGCCCACCGCCCAGCCGTCGCCTTCGACGGGCTCGAGCAGGGTCAGCGTCGGCGCCTCCGCCGTCTCGCCGGTCTCGGCCGTCTCCGCCGTGTCGGGCGGCGCGGTGTCCGGGTTGGCCGTGTCGCCGTCGTCGTAGCAGCCGGGCTCGCCCGTCTCCTTGGGCGTGTCCGTCCCAGCCTTGTCGCCCGCGCAGGCGGCCAGCAGAAGCAGAAGAAGCGGTTCAGTCATCGAGGGGCCACTCCTCCCACAGGCTGGCGACGTCGGCGGTGCCGCCGTTCCAGTAGGGCATCAGGCGCACCAGCCAGCCGTCGGGCGTGATGCTCAGCTTCCCGTCATAGCTCACGGTCGCGAACACGGTCTGCGCCCCGGCCGTGTCTACATGAATCACCTGGTCGCCCGTCGTCTCGACATAGGCGCTGCCGTCATAGTCGAAGACCATGTCCAGCACCGTCGCGCCGAAGGTCCAGCGCGCCGTCGCCTCCCCCGTCGCCGTGTCGACCTGGTAGATTGTGTCGCCCGCGCTCACGTGGAGCGCGCCCTCCGGGTCCAGCGCCACCGTCTCGACGCGCTCGCTCAGCGTGAGCAGCGTAGACTGCGAGCCGTCCTCCAGCACGCAGACCAGGCTGCCGTTGCCGGCGAAGTTGGGCACCCACAGGCAGGCGCCGTCGGAGACGATGGACTGCGCGACCCAGTTCATGTAGGTGCCAATCCAGCTCGTGCCTTTGCTGAACACGCCGTCGGCGACGTGGGCCACCGCGTCCCCCTCCACCCGGCCGACGACCGCGTAGGTGTTGTCCGTGCCCATGATCCAGACCTCGCCGTCGTCCGGGTCCATGGCCAGGGCGGGCAGATCGCACCAGACGTCCCAGGTGTCGAACTCGGCGAGCTCGATGCCGCTGGTGTGGATGACCTGGATGCTGTCATAGGTCACCACATTGGACATCCAGGCGTTGCAGTCTTCATCGAAGAACAGATCGGAGATGCTCAGGTTGGCCACAGACGCCAGGGTCCCCACGTCCGCGTGGGCGCAGCCCGCCTCGGGCCGGCAGCCTGCGCCGGGGAGGCGCTCCGGGTCGGCGTCGTCGCAGTCGCCCGCCTCGGCGCTCAGCCCCGCGCCCGGACAGGCCTCCAGCGGATCGCCCGCGCCGTAGCCGTCGCCATCCGCGTCCGCATAGAGCAGGACGGGCACCGTCGACTCCGGGTTCGCGTCGTCGCAGTCTCCCGCCGCGCGCGCCGCGCCCTCCGGCAGCGTGCAGGCCAGGACCGGCGCGGCCTCGTCGCCCAGGCCGTCGCCGTCGGCGTCCGTAAAAAAGGTGCGTGGGAGGCCGCGATCGTCGTCCAGATCGTCGCAGTCCTCCGAGGCGGGCACGCCGTCGCAGTCCTGGTCGAGCGGGCCGGTGTCGGCGGCGCGCGGCGCGGCGGGCGGAGAGGCGCAGGCGAGGAGGAGGGGGAGGAGCATGGGGGGAGTCTGCCGCTCGCGACGCCAAAAGGTCAAGCGCGTGAAGATCCTCGCCTGCAAAAACCGGAGCCTGATGACGAATCTGCTAAACAATTTCACGCCACCATACAGATTTCAACATGAAATTTTAACCATTTTTCACCTCGCAGACGATCACATTTCGGAGCTTTTTTGATCTACTCTCTGAGCAGGAGGTCGCCATGCTCCCGTGGTCCACATACGCCGCGCGCCACGATCGAAGACGCCAGATCGCCCTCGAGGCCGCCGCCCAGGGCCCCGCCGCGGTCGTCGAGGTCATCGCCGAAGCCTTCGGCCTCAACGCCAGCGCCCAGGAGGCGGTCCTCCGGTGGCTACACCGCCGGCCGCCACAGCCGCCACCCAACGTGATCGCGGGCCTCCTCGAGCCGGCCCCCCTCGCGGCCCCTCCCCCCTTCGACTCGGCGACGGACCTGGCTTTTCGTGACTGGTGTTGCCGTCGCTCCGCCGCCACCTCCCTCCCTGCGGACCCGACGACGCGCCTGGCCTGGCTCTGCGCCGCCCTGCTCGGCCACGCCCAGGACCACCAGGAGCTCCATCGTGACGCCTGGGTCGCCGCCATCTACCCGGCGAACCCGCGCGACGAGCTGACCCAGAAGGTGCTGCGGCGCGTCCAGCGGGGCGACGCATGGAGCGCCCTCGATCCAATCGGGCGCCTCACCTGGGGCGCCGTCAAGAGCGTCTTCCAAACAGGCCTTCGAGGTCTGCATCTGCCCGCCGAGGTGCAGATCCCCGCGCTGGCGCGCCTCGAGGAGAGCTGGCCCTACCTCCTGGTGGGAGGAACCCAGGTGTCCGGCCCGGATCTGCCCGAGGTACTGCTGCGCGCCGTGGAGACCCTGGGCGGCGCGGAGGGCCCGGTCACGCCCGTCGCGCGGCTGCTCTCCGAGGACGCCTGGGCCCGGCTGGCCGCCGACCTGGTCTATGGGCGCTGGCGCGGCCCGCTCGGGCAGCTCTACCGGACGCCGCGCGGCAGCCTGGCGCGGGTGGCGGCGATCACGCGGGCCTGGCGGGACGAGGCGGGGCGCTTCGAGCAGGACATGCTCGCCGTGATGGTCCTGCGCCTCATCACCTCCTGGGCTCGACGCCCAGAGACCTGCCTGCCCAGCGCGGCATGGCGGCGCTTCGAGGCCGGCTTCAGTCGTGGTCGCGCCCGCCTCCGCGCGGCTGCCAACGCGAGCGCCGATCGCGCCTGCGCCGCCCTGCTCGCCGCGCCGGCGCCCTATGCCCGCCTCCTCGCCGGGGTGAAACGTTACGCGGTGGCCCTGTTCTGGCGCGAGGCGGAGAAGAACTTCCCGGGTGACGGGAGCGCCTCCCCCGCGCCGCCAGGGCCGGCGCCTGAGGGGCTCGACGCCCTGCTTCCTACGCCGGAGGTGATGGGCGCCCTGCGCGGCTGGGTCCTGCTCGCCGAGCTGCGCGGCGACGGCCCGCTGGTCGCTGGCTGGCGTGACCGCACCATCGGCCGCGTCGGCGGGTCCTGGGATCGCCGTCAGAAAGAGCGCTCCCCGCCGCTGTTCAACCCAGACGGCGTCGAGGACGCGCACCGGCTCGCCCGCCTCAGCCTGGCCCTGGCCAGCGCGCCGGAGCTGCTCGGATCGGACGGCGCGCCGGGAGAGGCCCTGCTCCCCTTCCTCGCGCGCGTGGCGAAGCTGGACGGCGAGAACCGAAAAACGCTCGACCGAATCCGCGAGATCCTGCGGGAGGCGTCGCTCCCCGGACCTGCACCGGAGCCTGGCGGTGGGGCACCATCGATGGTGAGGGAGGCGCGCCGCTGGCAGCCTCGACGTGGCGACAAGAAGAGCGGAGGTGAAGCGTGAAGGTCTCACAATCAGCAGAGAGCGCCACGCCCGAGCAGGAGTCGGAGCCTGGCGTGGCATATCCAGTGGATCGCCAACCCCGCGACGCCGAGCTCCTCGGGTGGCTGGCGGGCGCCCTGGAGCCGGGGGAGGCGCGCCGGCTGGCGGGGGAGCTGGCGGCCTCGCCGCGCCTGCAGCTTCGGCTGGCCGAGCTGCGCGCGCGGGTGGAGGAGTCGGCCGAAGAGACAGGACCTGAGCTGCGCATCCCGCCTGCCGGGGTGCGCGGGAGCCGGATCCCGCTCTACGCGCAGGTGGAGTCCACCCCCTTGTTCGCCTCGAGCGCCGCGGGGAGCGCCCAGGCAGCCTCCGAGCCCACCGCGACGCGGATCCGCCTGCGCCCGCCCGACGGTCAGCGCCGGACGCTGATCCTGCTGCACCGCGTCGAGGGCCGCTGGCGGGTGCTGGAGCCCTCTGAGCCCGATGCCACCGTGGCCTTGCAGGATCTGGAGCCTGTGGGCGAGGACTACGCCTTGGAGCTCGCGCCTCCCCCGGGGCCCCAGCGCTACGCCGTCGCCCTCCCGCTGCCCGGCCAGGCGGATCCGGACTGGGGCCTGGACGAGCCGGAGCGCTGGAAGTCGCTTCGAGAGGCGATCAACCGCGGCGAGGTGCCGCTCTTCTCGCTGGAGCTGGGCGCGCCCGATCCGGCTGCCCCACCTACAAAAACCGGAGCCTGACCGGAGAACACGATGTCCATTGGACCCATGTTGTTGTGCGTCGATCTCACGGAGCGCCCCGACGGAGGCCTGCACCTCCGCCTGGGGCTCGACCCGCCCATCGAAGGTCAGCTCAGCGCCGAGCAGACGGCGAAGGCCTGGGAGGCGGCCGAGCTGCTGCCCAGGGTGGCGCCGGCGCTGATCAACTCGCCCTTCCAGCTCGGGCGCTGGGCGAAGGCGGAGGAGCGGGCGGGCGTGGCCCTCGGCAGCGCGCTGTCTGCCGCTGGCGGGGTGATGTCGGCGCTGCTGGCGGCGATCTTCTCCGCTGAGGCCGAGGATCGCCGCCCGGTCGTGCTGCTGAGTCTCCCCACGCCTCGCCTGCGCGCCCTCCCCTGGGAGCTGCTCTGCCTGGGAGATCCTCCGGTTCGGGTCTCGCTGCGGGCGGCGCTGATCCGCCGGGCGCCCGCGGCCCGCGGCAACACCTTCACCGGACCTCAGCTGCGGCACCTGCTCTACCTGCCCGAGCCGGAGGACGCAGCGATGGGCGCCATCCACGAGGGGCTCCGCGCCGCCGCCGAGGCCGAGCCCGGGGTCTCGCTGGTGCCGCTCACGCTGGGCGCCTGGCCTCCTTCCGAAGCGCCCTGTCTGGACGTGCTGCACGTCGCCGCTCACGGCCACCGCGAGCAGGGCGAGCTGCACGTGCAGGTTGCGCCGGGGCACCTGATCCCGGTCCTCTCGTTCACCGAGAGCCTCGCCGTCGCCGCCCGGCGGGCCGCGCTGGTCCTGCTGTGGAGCTGCCACGGCGCCGGCTGGGACGACGAGGCGCTGGAGACGCTCGCCGGCCGGCTCATCGCGCTCGGGGCGCCGGTCGTGGTCGCGCCCGCGGTCGAGATCCCGACGAGCTGGCCCGGCCCCTGGCTGAGCGCCTTCCAGGCGAGCCTGGTCCGGCGGGCCTCGCTGCTCGAGGCGGTCGGACAGGGGCGCGCCGCGCTCGCCCACCACCAGCGCGCCCACTGGCTGTTCCGCACCCATCACCTGCGGATCTTCGCGAGTGACGACGGCGTCCGGGGCGACGTTCTCATGGGCTGGCTACCGGAGGGCTGGCCCGCGGTGGCGCCCGACCTGGCCCGGCTGCTCACCGCGGCCTGGGAGCTGGCGCGCGAAAGAAACAGCGGCTTCGTCGGGCTGGAGCACCTGCTCGGCGCCATTGTCCGCGACGCGATCACGCAAGGCCCGCTCGGCGCGCTGCTGGTCGCGGCGCTCGGCGAGCACGTCGAGCGCCTGACGACGGGGCTCACCCGCTGGAGCGCGACGCCAGACGTGCGCGACCCCGGGGCCACCCCGCGCCTGCTGTCCTGGGGGCTGCAGCTTGGCCATGGAGCAGACGCCGAGCAGCTCTGGGCCCTCGCCGCCGAGACCGCCGCCGCGACCGCGGCCCAGCACAGCGGTGATCCGCACGCCACGGTGCGCACCCTCTACGAGCTCACCCGAACGAAGGGCGTCCAGATCCCTGCGACCAGCCCCCTCACCCTCTCCCCGCCGCTGCGGCTGGAGGTGGTCGGCGGGCCAGAGGACGGGCGGGTCCTCGCGCCGAACGCGGGAGAGATCATCGGTCGAGACGACCCGACAGGTCAGTGCCAGCCGCAGATCGCGCTGTACGCGACGACGCGGGTGGTGGATCGCACCCTGAGCCGCCACCATCTCCTGTGGCTTGGGCCCGGGCGGGTGCGCCTGCTGCGCAAGGGCGACGCGCTGGTGCGCCAGGGGGTGCGCCTGCCCCTTCGCGAAGGAGAACGGAGCCTCGTCGTTGGCGATCTGCTGCAGCTCAGCGATGGGACGGCGCTACGCGCGCTACGATGAGGCCGTTGATGGAGGGCCGAGATGGACGAGACCGATCCTGGACGTACACGAGGCGCCGCGACGACGCCCGACCCGGCGGGCGGCGGTCTGCCGGTGTCCCAGCCAGGCCGCTACACGAAACTGCGCCTGATCGGCTGGGGCGGCATGGGCGAGGTCTGGCTGGCCGAGGATCATCTGCTCGAGCGCGAGGTCGCGCTGAAGACGCTGCACGCGAGGGCCCTCGCCGAGGCCGAGAGCGAGCGTCGCTTCCTCGGAGAGGCACAACTCCAGGCACGACTCCAGCACCCTGACATCGTCCCCCTCTATGATGTGGGGCGCCTGTACGAGGACGACCGCCCTTTCTTCACGATGCGCGTCGTGGCCGGGCGCAGCATGCGCGACGCCTGCGCCGGACCTGCCCTGGACGGACCCGAGCTGCGCCGCCGGGTGGAGGTGCTGCGCCGCGTGGCCGAGGCCATCGCCTTCGCCCACCGCGAGGGCCTGCTGCACCGCGATCTCAAGCCCGGCAACATCATGCTGGGCGAGAGCGGCGAGGTCACGGTCGTGGACTGGGGCATCGGCCAGAACCTGAAGCCCGAGGGCTCGGGCAGCTCCGCGGGCACGCCACCTTACATTGCGCCCGAGGCGGAGACCGGGGCGCGGCCAGACGAGCGCGTCGATGTCTATGGCCTGGGCGCCACCCTCCTGCACGCCCTGCTGGGCGCGACGCCCGATCCCGCTCGCGCGCTCGCCGCGCAGATCCCGGAGCGCGCTCCCGAAGATCTCGCCGCCCTGATCCGCGCCTCCACCGACCCGGACCCCGCTCTACGGCTGGCGGACGCCTCCACCTTCGCCCAGCTCGCGCAGAGCTGGCTGGACGGCGCGCGGGAGCAGGAGCGGGCGCTGGCCCTGGTCGCCGAGGCCCAGGAGCGACGCCAGCAGATGCAGGCCCGCGCCGCCCAGGCCGCCAGCCTGACGGCGGAGGCCCGCGCGCTGGCCGCGACGTTGCGGCCCTGGGCGCCCATCGAGGAGAAACGTCCGGTCTGGGCGTTGGAGGCCAAGGCCGAGGCGCTCACGGACCAGGCCAACCTGGACGAGGTCGCCGTGCTGGAGACCCTCGCCGCGGCCCTGCGCCGCGCCCCCGATCTGCGGGAGGCCCGCGAGGCGCTGGCCGACGTCCACCAGGCCCGCCACGCCCAGGCCGAGGCCGCCGGGGACGCCCGCGCCGCCGCCCAGGCCGAGCTGCTCCTCCGCGCCGCCGACACCGGCCGGCACGCCCGCTGGCTGTCCGGCGAAGGCTCGCTCACCCTGATCACCGACCCGCCCGGCGCCCTGGTCCGGCTCCATCGTTATGTCGAGCAGGATCGGCGCCTCGTGCCCGTCTTCGAGCAGGAATTGGGCCCCACACCCCTGCTGGAGCGGCCGCTGGATCGCGGGAGCTGGCTGCTCACCCTGCACGCCCCCGGTCGCGCCGTGGTCCGCTATCCCGTCGCGATCGGGCGCAACGAGCGCTGGGGCGGCGTGCCGCCCGGCGGCGCGGAGCCGCTCCCGATCCTGCTGCCGCCTGAGGAGGCGCTGGGACCGGACGACGTGTACATCCCCGCCGGCTGGAGCTGGGTCGGCGGCGACCCGCGGGCGCCCCGGAGCCTGCCGCGACAGCGGGTGTGGGTGGACGGCTTCGTGATGAAACGTTTCCCGGTGACGAACGGGGAGTATCTGGCGTTCCTGAACGATCTGGTGGCGCAGGGTCGGGAGGGGGAGGCGGAGAGGATGATCCCCGGGCGGATCGGGGGAGAGCCTGTCTTCGCCTTCTCCGCCGATGGCCGTTGTGTCCCGTTCGTCGACGCCCAACACTTCGTCTACCCGATGGACTGGCCCGTCACGCTCCTGGACTGGCACATGGCGCAAGCGTACACAGCCTGGCTGGCCGCCCAGGACGGCCTCGGCTGGAGGCTGCCCTACGAGCTGGAGTGGGAGCGCGCGGCGCGGAGCGTGGAGGGGCGCGTGTACCCCTGGGGCGCGATCTACGATGGGACCTTCAGCAGAACCTCCGAGAGCGCGGCGAGCCCCTTCCCTGTTCCGATCACCGACTATGCGCAAGACGAGAGCGCCTGGGGCGTCCGCGGTCTCGCGGGCAACGCCCTCTGCTGGTGTCGGGACCGCTATCGGCTCGAGGGACCGGAGGCGCTGTCGGAGGGGCGACTGTACACAGGCGCGGCTGACGAGAGCGATGACTCTAACCGGGTCATCCGTGGAGCGGGCTACACAGGGACTGGCCTGCTCGCCCGCTCCGCGACGCGGCACCCGTACACGCCGATTCACCGGTCGGAGATCGTGGGGGTGCGGGTGGTGCGGGCCGCCTCAGAAGGCCGTCTTCCCGCCTGATCCGTCGTCCCTGAGACCGTAAAGGTGGTTCCTGATATAGCAGGGATCATCAGGATTATCTTTGATCTCTTTCGGGAGAATCTCCCGAACCTGATCGTCCGCAACCCCGATATCAAGTGTCGTCGCTACCGGTGTCCCGTCCGAGCAGGTGAGATTTACTCCCTCATAATACAAACCATAGCCTCCGTCCCCATCCGCGTCGTATGCGCCAATACAGAGGGCTCCCGCAGATGCGTTGATCACCCAGTACTTTCCCTTCTTCAGCTCTCGCGCCTCCGCCTTCTTGCGCGCAAGCCACCGACCAAGCTTCGCCAGCCTCGACCCGTCTGCCGGGCTGACCAGATCGAACGTCGCCGTACTGTCCATCCACCCATCCTGGGTAAACGGAGGAAGGTCATCGTCTCCGATCACATCCTTGCACAGTCCGTCGACCATGGTGAATCGTTCGGAGGCTTCGGCCTTGTCGGCATAGTGGCTGTAGGTGGGGATCGCGATAGCGCTGAGCGTCCCGACGACGCCTACGCCGACAGCCACCCCTAACTGCGTGAAGCCTTGGCGGTAAGAAGTCTTCCTTGCGAACATGTTCCCTCCAGATGGTTGGCCCGACGCGACTCAGGAAGGGCGCTCCTTGAAGATGCGGCGTCGCCCTCTCATAGACGATGGATGGCCATCTGAAGGCTCCGAAATCTGCACGCGGTCTGCCCTCGAGCATTCCAAGGCCCGAGATGCTTCCGCGTTTGCGACCCTTGCACCTTCAATACCGTGTAAACTCCCCTGTTGTCCCGGAGACCGCCGCTGCCACCATGGCGTCCTTGATGCTGCACGGATCGACCTTGTCGGCATCCAGCATGGTGTCAATCGCCCCGATCGTCCCGTCTGTAAAGCCGATGTCCATCGTGCTGGCCACCGGACCGGATGGGCCTCCCCCACATGTCAGGTTGCAGAACCTGGCCGCGACCATGTAGCCGCCGTCCCGGTCCTGATCGCAGCGCCCGATGACGACCACCATCTCGTCCTGCTGCGCGACGCGGTACTCGCAGCGCAGCGCGCCCTTTGGCGAGCTGACCGTCACCTTGCTCCCATCCGAGGAGATCAGCCCCTTGCCGCTGACCTCGCCGCCCGAGACCACCTCGATCGACTCCGCGTCCCCCACCCACGCCGAGAATTTGAAGTCCCTGTCCGTCGCCGACCGGAACTCGGTGCACATGGTGTCGGTCACCACAGACAGCTCCGTCTTCGCCGCCGACGCCTTCGTGTACGGCAGGAGGTACGAGATGGCGATGGCGACCAGCACGCCGCAGATCGCGACGACGATGATCAGCTCGACCAGGGTGAATCCGCGACGCGCGCGCGATGACCATCCAGACATGAGCACCTCTGACCTCCAGGAGTGAGCGCGCCCTCGCACGAGGTCCACGTCCACTCGTCGTCCAACTTCAGGCTCCGAGATCTGCATCCACCCACCCCCTGATGGCCTCACATCTCCTCCCAACGCCCGATCACCTCGAGCCCTGTCACGCAGCGGTCCCCGCCCCAGACCGGCACGAGCGCCTCCACCATGCACGCATCGGCGCGAGCGTACTCCAGACCGCCCCTGGCCGTCCAGGTCATCACCAGCACCTCGCCCCCTCACGTCTCCTCCCCCTCCGTGACGATCTCCAGCCCCGTCGCGCAGTCATCCCCTCCCCCCATGGGCGGCACCGCCTCGGTCAGACAGCTCGGGCTGCGCGCCAGCTCGGTGCGGTTGCCGCTGAAGCGGGTCATCACCAGCACCTCGCCGTCGCGGTCCAGGTCAATCTGCGCCTGCGCCCACAGGCCACAGCTCGCGGAGTAGCCCGTCGCGTACGCCCCCCAAACCTTGCCGTCCGGCCGGAAGCCCAGCGTGTCGAATGCCGTGCCCCGGGGAAAGACGCGGCTGGTGGAGGGGCAGCCCTCGGGGGAGAACACCGTCTGCTCGAGGAAGGCGTCATATGTGGCGTCGTAGGCGAGCTGGGCGGTGATTATCCCGTCCAGGTTCGCCCAGATCTCCGCCCGCCGCGCCTTGTAGCGCATCGCGATGAAGTTGGGGATCGCGATCTCCACGAGGATGGCGATGATCGCGCAGATGATCATCAGCTCGATGAGCGAGAAGCCGGCGCGACGACGGGCGCGCTGAGACATGGGGACCTCCGAGATGGGAAGAGACCGATGGCTGAGATCAAGATGGGTTCAAACACTCCGAAAGTTGCAGACCCCGACGCCCGGCGGCGCCGGGGTCCACCCGCGCATCAGAAGGTGACCGTGAGATCGCCCATGCCGGAGCCCGTGCGGCTGCCCGGCCCGG
>CAZKWG010000174.1:0-11825 GCA_964556105.1 uncultured Enterobacterales bacterium
GGTCTTGACCTTCGGCTCCCGCCCGATGAGGCGCGGCTTGCGCGTGGGCACACGCCGAACGGCCTGCTCCGCCATGTCCACCTCGGGCGCGGGCGCCTGGGTAGAGGGGCGGATGAGGAGAAAGTCGCCCATCCCGAAGCTGGAGAGCGAGGAAGGGGCGAGCAGACGCGGCTTCTCGCCGCCGAAACGCTGGAACGGCGCGGAGGCGTCGCGGCCGAAGAGGCGCGAGAAGCGCTGCTCCCGCCGGCTCTCCGCCTGCCCGAGCCGCCGGAGCAGATCGAAGAAGGCCTCGCCGTTGGCCGCGCCGCGGGCCGAAGACCCGAAGTGGTCGAGCGGATCCGCAAGACCGAAGCGGGAAAAGAAGGAGGAGACATGAGCCGTCGCACGGTGAGGCGCGTGCCGCGCCTTCATCCGCTCGCTCATCCGCTCGCCCAGTGTCCGTCTCGGCTCGCCAGCCATGGCCCGCTCCAACGTCGCTTCTCGTGGTCTTCAGGGTCCCCCCCGGGGGTCTGCGCGCAGCGCAATCTCGGGGGTACGTTAATCGTAGCACAACGGCGCAGGGAACCCCCATCGCGTCGAAAAAACTTGAAAAACCCGCCTCCACAGTCCTTCAATTCTCTGCACACGGAAGCCGGCCGCGCGCAGCCCGTGGCGCGCCCCTTGCGCAAAGGCGGCCCCACGCCTCCCCATCGCCCCGGCCGGCGCGCCACGCACGACCATCCACACCGCCGTGGTTCGGCGGCGTGGATAGGGATGACGGACGCTCCGGTTCAGGACCGGGGCGCGCCTCAGGAGACGGTGATGCCGTGGTGGGCGATCTCGACCATCTCGACGGCGACCTCGGCGCCGCCAGAGGAGAGGCTGGGGCCCTCCCAGGCGACAGGCCAGGCGTCGAGGAAGTTGTAGCGCCGAACCTCGTTCATCTGGTTGTCTTTGACGACGATGGAGCCGTTGCGACGGCAGCCCTCGCCGAACTCGTCCTGCAGAACCTCGTCCCGCCACTCCATCAGCGTCGTGTCCGAGCTGACGCCGTAGCGAAGCGTGATGTTCTCCCACCGAGACTGACCGGGGAGCTTGTGCACCCGGTGATTCATCCCGCCCTCCTCGAGCTCAAAGACCGTCGTGCTGGTCTTGATGCCCGAGCACTCCATGAAGTGGGCGATCTCCACTCCGTCCACCTCGAGGGCGAAGACGAAGTTGCCTTCCGGGTCGAAAAAGTCGCGATCACGAGCCACCGCTCACCTCCGGTATGACTACCCCGGATGATCATACAACAGGTCAAGGTCCGAGTGGGCCCTTAAACTTCAGAAGCGCGCGCCTCGCCACCAATCCTCAGATCAATGCGGATCTGCTCGGTGGTGCCCATGGGGCGCAGCAGCACCTGGACGTTGACGTGGCCGGCGTCCCGCACCATCGGCGGGTTGAGCTCGGCGTCGCACTTCACGTCGTACTCCGTGCCATCTTTGGCGCCGCCCAACATTCCTGCAGACCAGAACTGGCTGAGCCGGAATCGTACGTCGCGCTGGAGCACGGCCCAGAGGTTCGGGTTGTTGGTCTCGAAGACCGCCCACTCGTTGTCGCGGCGGAGCTGCTCGGCCACCATGTTGACGATGCGCCGGCTGTTGATGTGGAGGAAGGCGTGCTCTCGCGAGAGCGTGCGCGCGCCGAACACCACGACCCCGCGGTTGGGCTGGATGACGATGGGGTTGATGTGCTTCTCGGCGAGCACACCCGCCTCGTTCCAGTCGAGCTCGATCTCCGTGTGGGTGACGGCGCGGATCGGCACGTTCGCGGGGGCCCAGACCACCCCGAAGGGGCGATGTTCCAGCTCCACCCGGGCATAAAGTCCGGCCACGGAGCCGCTGGGCGGGAACATCTCGTCCCCCTGCATCAGCCAGGGGTAATAGAGCGCGCCGAAGGAGCGCGTCTCCGGATAGCGGGCCTGAAAGCGCTCGACCCAGCGCGTGAGCGGCTCGCCGTGCAGGGAGCGCGGCGCGTCCATGATCAGGAAGCGGTTGCTCATCTCGCGGCAGTGCGCCAGGAGCTCGTCGTAGATCGCCTCGGCGTCCGCGCGCACCGAGCCGTCTCGGCTCAGCTCGCAGCGCATGTAGGCCGCCTCGGGGACGACGAGCAGCGCGATGTCATCGTCGGCGCGCAGGTGCGAGAGCAGCGGCTCCAGCACGCCGTGGATCCCCGCGGGGGCCTTCAGGTCCCCCTCGTCCATGATGCACACGGCCAGCAGGTGCGCCTGGTCCCCGCCGTTCTCGAAGAAGGCCCTCACCGAGCGGCGGACCGCCGGGTGGAGCAGCTCGCGGTAGGGATGATCCCAGAGATCACCATCGCGACGGAGGACGATCTCGAAAAAATCCCCCGCCGAAGCGTTCTCAGGCCAACGCTCCGGCGGGATGAAGGCGAGGATGCCGGTGATGTCGGACCGGACCAGCTCACTGGAGCGATCGGGGAGCTTGGCGTGCTGGATCAGAATGCCCGGGCGCATGACTTCTCCCTCTCACGACGCGCGCGAGGCGTGTAATCACCTCGCGGCGTTGATCTTCTCGTTGATCTGAGAGATCTGCTTGACCCAGCCGTGCCGCTCGCGGTGCGACATCTCGAGGCAGGTGTCTCGTTCCCAGTGGAAATGATAGGCGACGAACGCTACCTCCTTGAGGATGTTCTCCAAGGGGTAGCTGACTATTCCCCCAGGCGTCCGAACTCCTTCTCGAACTTCGCGCCGCACTCGGGGCAGGTCACCTGAATGGTGGCCTCATCCTCGTTGATGCGGTTGTACATCTCTTCGAGGAAGCGCAGGTCGCTGGCGAACAGGTTCTCGATGATGCCCGTGTTCACCTCCGCCAGCGAGCCGAGCCGCGTGATCACGCGGCTGAGCAGCACGATGATCAGGTAGGCGCGGTTGCGCTGCACGCGCATGTCGTTGAGCGGGACGATCTCGTCCTTGGCGTTCGCCAGACGCATCACACCTTCGCGGTGGAGGTTCCCGTCCTTGTCCACATAGCCGCGAGGAAGGGAGAACTCGTACTCGGTCTTCAGCTCCATGACGTCCACTCCATGTGCGCGTGCAGCTTCTGAGTCGGCGGAGATCCGCCGGAGAGGTCAGTATAGCAGCTCTCGAGGAAGAAAAGGCGCGGTGCGCATCCCGATGGGCCACGCACCGCGCCTGTGATGGGGCAAAAACCCCAGGGAAGACGATCAGACCTCTTCGATGAGGCCGCCGCCGTCCCACTGACCGATGCTGAAGATGACGAACTCGGCCGGCTTCACAGGGCAGATACCGATCTGCACGTTGACCTGGCCCGCGTCGATGAGGTAGCGCGGGTTCGTCTCCTCGTCACACTTGACGTAGAAGGCCTCTTCCGGCGTGGCGCCGAAGAGCGCGCCCGAGCGCCACACGCGCATCAGGTAGGAGCGGACGTCGCGGGTCAGCTTCTTCCAGAGGGTGTGATCGTTCGGCTCGAAGACGGCCCACTGGCTGCCGAGCATGATCGACTGCTCGATCATGATGAACAGGCGCCGGACGTTGATGTACTTCCAGGACGGGTCGTTCGCCGTGGCGAGCGTGCGCGCGCCCCAGACCCGAACGCCGCGATCCTTGAAGGACCGGATCGCGTTGATGCCGCGATCGTTGTACTGGCCCTGCTCGATGCGGTTGATGTTCTGGGTCAGGCCGGTGATGCCCATGACGAGCTCGTTGGCCGGAGCCTTGTGCACGCCGCGCTCGGTGTCCACGCGGGCGAAGATGCCCGCCATGTGACCGGAGGGCGGCACGAAGAGCTCGTTGCGCTCGCACTTGATCAGCTTGCGGCGGTTGGGGCCCGTGACCTTGATGTGGTCCTGGTTGCCCACGAACCAGCTCGGCTTCGTGATCTTGAGCCAGGGCACGTAGATCGCGCCGAAGCCCTTCTGCGAGGCCGGGATGTCCATGGCGCCGTCGCTGACGATGGGGCCGTCGAGGATCGCGAAGCGGTCCTTGCGCAGCTCGCAGTGCTCGAGCATCTCGCGCTGCTGGTTGGCGTTCAGGCCGGGGCAGGCCATGATCGCCATGTCGTCGATGTCGTCGAACGCGTAGAGGCCGAGCTTGTCCGCCTGGTTCTCACGGATGGAGAGCTCGGGGTCTCCCATACCCATGAGGTAGACGTAGCACTTGCCGCCGCCGTTGTCGTAGAAGCCGTTGACCGCGGAGACGAAGTTGAAGACGGAGGGCTGCGAGAGGAACTCGCGGAACTCCTGCTTCAGGGCCTCGTCACGGCCGAGGGCCTCGAACACCGCGTCCGCCGCTTCGTCCGAGTCGTCGAAGGACTGACCGACCAGCTCCTCGACAGGGCGCGTCTCGAGCAGGTACTGCGCGAAGAAGCTCTGGAGCCAGCGGAAGAACTCCGCCTTGTTGGTCACGCCGACGGGCGGGATGGAGTACTCGCTCTTGAGCGCGGTGCCCTCGGCGCCGCTGAACGAGTAGCCGTAGACCTCGAGCACGTCCGCGGCGCTCTTGGGCACCGGGGCGGGGAGGGCGAAGGCCTGGTCGAGCTGGTCGAGGGTCTCGTTGATCAGCGCGTCGTTCGTGGTGACGAACACGCCGCGCTCATCGAGGATCACCTGCGCGACCTCGATGGACTTCTCCTCGTAGCTGACCTTGATGCGGCCCTTGGTGCCCGGCTCGAACTTGGGGGCCTTGGCGCCGGTCTTCGGGGCGCCACGGACCTCCATGTACTTGCGGACGTCGCGGACCTGGGCCCGCTTGAACTTGAAGGCCTCCACAAGAGCCGTCGCGGCCTCCTTCGCGTCGCCGCGAACCTCGCCGTTCAGACCCAGCAGCGCCGGCGGCAGCTTGCCGCGGAGCTTACGGGTACCGTCCGTCGCGGTCACGGCCACCGAGTCGTGCGGCGGCTTGTACTCGAACAGCCCCAGGAAGCCCGGGACGCTGGTGGAGACGGAGGTGATCGGCTTCGGACCGGAATCGACCTCGCGAATGTACACACCTGGGGTATGGTATTCCATGGGACCTTTCAATCCTCCGTGTCAGGATCTGCTTCGATTTTCCGACGTAAGAAGTGGGCCTTGGGTCCAGGGGGCGTCTTCGGGACGGTGGATGGCCGACCCGCGATGATGCGCCCGTTCGAGGACTCGAGATTTTTTCTCGGGTCCGGGCGCTCCATCTGCCCCAGGCGAGACAGTTGGACCCCCGTCCCGCCGGAGCTTGCCACAAGACCCCCATCCAGCGCCACCCTCGCCCGATAGGTGAGGAAGGGCCGGTAGGGGGCCTCGAACAAATTGAAGAGGTTGATCGCGTCGCCTACGGTGAGATCATCGACGAGCGCGAGCGAGACTTTCTCCATGAAGAGGTTCTCGTCTTTGGGGCTCGCGTTGATGTCGTAGGAGCGCCCCAGGCTGTCGATCTCTCGCCCATCGGGCAGAAGGAAGCGCCGAGGCCGATAAATGAGATGCGTGGCCTCGTGGAGCCTCAGCACCGTCCACCCGAGCAGGCGCTCCGCGTCCGAGCGGAACTTCGAGTGGCACATGATCAGGTAGAAGAGGTCCATCAGGACCGGCGGCCGATGGAAGAAGACCTCGCCCCCGTCCTCCGGATCATCGTTGACGAAGACCGGCGCGACGCGCGGGCGCTTCGTGTTCATCAGGTTCGGGTTCTGCGCGAGGCGGTACATGTAGATGTA
The DNA here is from genome assembly GCA_964556105.1 of uncultured Enterobacterales bacterium. Lineage (GTDB taxonomy): Bacteria > Myxococcota_A > UBA796 > UBA796 > CAZKWG01 > CAZKWG01. The sequence goes on from CAZKWG010000174.1 coordinate 5,685, forward strand.
CACCACCTCTTCGCGGTCCTTCGGGACGAACTTCATGTCCTCTTCGAAGCGGGGGATCTGCGGGCTCAGGTTGTAGCCGTCCAGCAGAAACTTGTGGATCGCCTCGGTGACGTCGCCGATGACGCTGCGCCCGGAGAAGGGGCCGCTGACGGGCGCCTGCAGTCCCTCCATCAGAGCGCTCCCTTCGGCACGGCGGCCATGGCGAGCCACCCGTGGAGATCCGGGCGAGGGCGATCCCCCACGCGCGGGCGCCGCGCGGGATGCGGGCGCTCGACCTTCTTGACCTCTTCGCGCGCCAGCCGCAGCTCCTCCCCCACCTGCACGCGCTCGCGCTTCTCCAGCACCATCTTGTCCAGCTTGACCTTCTTCCCGCGCACGGCGTCGAGGGTGTAGGGCTTGCGGACGATGCGGATGAGCTGCGGCGCGTTGGGCCCGGGCGTGACCCGCAGCTTCGTGGCGCGGACCTCGATCTTCAGCGGCTCGCGATGTTTGCGGACCAGCTCCCGGGTCTCGGGGACCACCGCGCGCGCCGCGATCCTCAGGGCGCCGGGTCGTTCGACGACCACGGACTCCCCCAGGAAGACGCGTTGCAGGCGGTACCGAGGATCCATACGCTCACGTCCCTGTTCAGGCCTGTCTGAGTACTGTCCTCAAGGTGATTCCGCGCTCTTCGACGATCCGCAGGATCTCAGCTTCCAGCGCGTATACCTGCTCGGGAGACGCTCTGCCTCGGCCCCCCCGGAGGAGGAGTCGGCAGGGCTGCCCACCTGAGGTTTGTGACCCTACCAGGGCGCGCGCCAGCGGGTCAAGGGGTGGTAGAGTCAGCCCATGCGATCCCTCACGAAGAAGCCATCGTCGTCCGGCGGGCCCACGCGGCGCTTGCGCTCCATGCGCGGCGCTCAGGGTTCTGGTGACCAGCAGAGCCGCCAGATCGCCCGCATCCGCAAGCAGCTCGGCAACCAGGCCATGGGAAAGTCGGGCAACGCCGCGCAGATGCGCGAGACCCTGCTCGGCTTCATCTGCGAGCGGCTGCGCGTGCTGCGGGGCATTCAGCTCAAGGAGCACAAAGAGTTCAAGAACGTTCGCGCCTGGTTCCGAAACGTGGCCCGCGGAGAGGCTGGCTTTCACGTCCCGGATCCGACGCGCTGGCACGAGACGGCCCGCACCTTCAAGGAGGCGGCGGAGGCGATGTGCCACGGCAACCTGGCCCGCGGCGCGCAGCTCCTCGAGCGCGCCATCGGCCTGGAGAAGGCGGCCTATGACAGCATGCCCAACCAGGTGACCCGGCAGCTCGAGGCCGAGGAGAAGTCGCCCTCCGGCTACCCCTCGGAGATGCCGCAGGCCCTCGATGAGGCGGCGCTCCCCCGCTGCCCGACCCCGGCCGCCCTCGCTCTCGCTGACCAGATCCTGAGCTTGAACGACGAGTTCTTCGAGAATCCCCCGCTTCGCGGTCGACGCCGACGCGCCGGCTGGTGGGAGCAGGACGAGGAGGAGGAAGAAGACGAGAAAAAAGAGGGCGCGAAGGGCCCCGCAGCGGGCGAGAGCGGCGCACAGGCAGACCAGGCAGCCGCGAAGGACGAGGAGGAGGAGAAGGAGGACGAGCAGGAGCGCCCCGCGCACGAGCAGTCCCTCCCCGAGAAGCGCGAGGAGCAGGATCGCGCCGCGCCCGAGACCGAGGAGGCCGACCTTGAGCGCGGTCGTTGACACCCTCTCCCGCCTGGTCGCCTGGCCGACGGTCAGCGACCGCCCCCTGGACGAGATGGCCGCCTACGTCGCGAATCGCGCGAACGACCGCGGCTTTCGTGTCGAGCGGTTCGAGACCGCGCCCGGCAAGCACAACGTCGTCGCCTGCGCCGGCCCCAGCGGCACGGATGGCCTCGTGCTCAGCGGCCACATGGACGTGGTCCCCACCGAGGGACAGGCCTGGACGTCTGACCCCTTCCGGTTGACCGAGCGCGATGGGCGCCTGCACGCCCGCGGCGCCTGCGACATGAAGGGCTTCATCGCCGCGACCCTGGAGGCGGTGGAGCGCGTGGACCTGACCCGGCTGGAGCGCGAGCTCGTGCTGATCTGGACCCACGACGAGGAGGTCGGCTGCAAGGGCTCGGCGGCCCTGGCGGGCCAGCTCGCCGGGCGCGACGCTCCCCTCCCCTCGCTGGCGGTGATCGGCGAGCCCACGGACTTCCGCGTCTGCCGCATGCACCCGGGCCACCTCACCCTGGCCGTCGTCTGCACCGGCGTCCCCGCCCACTCCTCGCGCCCCGAGCTCGGCGCGAGCGCCATCCGCGTCGCGACCCGCGCGCTGCTGGCACTGGAGGCCATCGAGCAGCAGCTCCGCGGCGAGCAGGCCTTCGTCGGCATCCTGGAGAACCCCTGGCCCGTGATGAACGTGGGCACCATCGAGGGCGGCGCGGCGGTCAACATCGTCCCCGACCGCTGCGTGCTCCGCCTGGGGGTGCGACCCCTGCCCGGCCAGGACGTGGACGCGCTGATCGGGCGCTTCGTCGCGGCCATCGCCGAGGTGGACCGCGAGGCCGCCGCCTGGGGAGGACACGCCCGCCTGGAGCCCCTGCACCTCGCGCCGGCGCTGCTCACCGAGGCCGACACGGCGCTGGAGCACCTCCTGAGGCCGCACGCCTGCGCCGGCGCCGCCGGAGCCGTCCCCTTCGCCACCGACGGCGGCAACCTGGCGCGCCTCGGCGTGCGCAGCCTGATCTTCGGCCCTGGCTCCATCGACGTCGCCCACCGGCCGGACGAGTACGTCGAGGCGGCGGATCTCCTGCGAGCGACCGACATCATCGCCGATCTGGTGCAGCGCCGCTGCGGTCGCTGATCCAGCGGGCACCGAACGGTGGTAGACTTTCCTGGATGAGATCTGTCCTCGGGTCTTGCCCTCGGAGGTCCTATGGCTCGTAGCGGTCCCCCCGGCGTCGGAACGGCGAACAAGCTCGCTTCCCGTCTGGACCGTAGCCAGCTCAGCCGGGTGTCCATGCCCGGGGGCGGCGAGGTCTTCAAAGGTCCGGTCGCCAGCCGCGCGCTCAAGGCGCTCGGCGCGCGCGCCATGACGGTCGATCGCTCGATCATCGTCAGCGACAGCTTCAACGCCTCGCGCGCGGAAGACGCGGCCCTCTACGCCCACGAGCGCCATCACCTCGCCCGCTCCGGCGGCGTGGGCGGCCACCACGGGCGCGACGAGGAGGAGCGCGAGGCGCGCGCGGCGGAGGCCATGGTCTTCCACCGCATGAGCGGCGGCTACGAGGGCGGCTACGGCCCCGGCGGAAACGACCGGCCCACCCAGAACGCCTGGGACGACAACAGCCAGAACAGCCAGTCGCACACCAGCGGCACCCAGGGCGGCGAGGACAAGAGCGACTCCACCGCCGGCTCACCGAGCCCCGGTCGTGGCTACGCCGCGCTGCGCGCGCAGGGTCAGTCTCACGCCGACGTCGTCGAGGAGATGACGCGGCGCACGCTCGCCTCGATGGATGAGGCCGAGCAGACCAAGACCGATCGCATGTCGGACACCAAGGCCTGGACCTGAGCGGGACCGCGCCGCGCCGCGCCTCGATGCGCGTGGCGGCACGAGAGGAGGTATCATCTCCTTCCACGCGTCCGCGCATGAGGGTCTGAGACCGTGTCTACCGTCTTCGAAGAGCTCGCACGCCGGCTTCGTCGCACCGACCTCCTCCTCCTGCGCGCCGTGCGCCGCCAGCGCGCGCGCCCGGCCATGCGCGCCAAGGGCCAGTTCTGGGGCTCCGTCATCACCGACGACGAGGTCGACGCCCTGCTCCGCACGCACGGCGAGATCGACTACCCCTCCGCCCCCGACGGGCTAGACGAGGCGGTGGCGGCCAGCGCGGCCCTGCGCGACGATCCGAACGGCCGCTTCGCGCGCCTGCGCCGCTCCTTCGACCTCGACGGCGACGACGCCGACCTGATCCTGCTGACCATCGCGCCCGAGATCAGCGCTGGCTACGGCAAGATCTTCGCCTACCTGAACGACAACCTGAACCAGGCCTTCCTCACGGTCGATCTGGCGACCCGCGTGCTGCGCACCGTCCGCCGCGAGCGCCTCGCGCTGCAGGCCCGCCTGATGCCCGGCGCGCCGCTCGTGAAGAACCGGCTGCTGCTGCTGAACCCGCCGGAGGGCGTCGAGACCCACACCGCGCGCCGCGTCCACCCCGCCCCGCGCCTGCTGCGCTGGCTGCTCGAGGAGGAGGAGCTCCCGACCGGCTCGGGCTTCACGCCGCTGGACCTGCGCCGCGAGCCCTTCATCCCCGCGCCGACGCGGGCGCGCATCGACGACCTGGGCACCGTCTTCAACAAGGCGGTCACCGTCGCGGTGATCGGCAGCACGATCGGCAACCGCGAGTCCACCGCCATGGCCATCGCGCGGCGCGTCGGCCGCCTGCTGGTGCGCGTGGACCTCGAGCGCTGCAAGCAGTACCTGGAAGAGCCCTGGGACCTGATCCGTGAGCTGCGCCTGTCGGGCGCGCTGCCCTACCTGGTCAACGTGGACACCGCGCAGGAGGACCCCCACCTGCGCAACCAGTATGTCGGCCTGGGAAGCGCGCTCTCGTACATGCCCTTCGCCGTGCTGGTGGGCGGGACCGACCGGCGCGCGCTGACGAACCTGCTGGGCAACGAGCGGCCGAGCATCACCGTCAACGTCGGGAAATCGACCCTGGAGGAGCGCACCGAGGCATGGACGGACTCGCTCGCCGAGCGCGGCTGGGACACGAGCCTGGGCGTCGGGCTGGCCGAGCGCTTCTACGCCGTGGGCGGCACCACCATCGAGCGCGTCATGGACCGGGCCGAGGCCGAGTGCGGCGGCAAGGTCGCCACGGAGGACGCGCTCTGGTCGGCGGCGCGCGAGTGCTCGCGGCCAGAGTTCAAGGGCCTCGCGCTGCACATCATCCCCCGGTACACCTGGCCCGATCTCATCCTGCCCGACCGCATCATGGGCCAGCTCAAGACGCTGGTGAACTACCTCTCCGAGCAGGAGAACGTCTTCCATCGCTGGGGCGCCGCCAAGATCCGGCCGCGCGGCTACGGCATCCGCGCGCTCTTCTCGGGCGGCCCGGGCACCGGAAAGACCATGGCGGCCGAGGTGATCGCCGGCTCGCTGGGCATCGACCTCTTCCGCGTAGACCTCTCCAGCGTCGTCAGCCGCTGGGTCGGTGAGACCGAGAAGAACCTCCGCGAGATCTTCGACACCGCCGAGGGCGGCAACGCCGTCCTCCTCTTCGACGAGGCCGACTCCCTCTTCGGGACCCGCGGTGACGTCAAGCAGGCCCAGGACCGCTTCGCCAACCAGGAGGTCTCCTACCTGCTGCAGCGGCTCGAGGTCTTCGAGGGCTGCGCCATCCTGACCACCAACCTCCAGGAGAACATCGACGAGGCCTTCCTCCGGCGCTTCAGCGCCGTCATCGAGTTCCCGGTGCCCACCCCCGGCGAGCGCCGCAAGCTCTGGGAGCGCGCCTTCCCGAAAGAGGCGCCGCGCGGCCCCGATCTGGACCTGGACGAGATCGCCAGCCAGTTCATCCTGTCTGGCGGCAACATCATCAACGCGTCGATCAACGCCTGCATCCTGGCGTCGACCGACCGCAGCCCGGTCCTGATGCGCCACGCCGTCGAGGCCATCGGCCGCGAGATGATCAAGATGGGCAAACAGGTCAGCCGCGTCCACTTCGGAAAGTGGTACGAGTTCGTGAAAGACCTGTAGGGACCGCTACTTCTTCCCGCCCTTCTTCTGCGCCTTGCTCTTGGCGTTCGGCGGGTTGCGGAACCCGGGCCGCGCCACGCGATCGCTGTCGTGCTGCAGCAGGCTGGGTGGAGCGACGCGCGTGCTGGGCGCGGCCTTGTCCGCGGGCTTCTCGGTCGTCGCTTCGGTCGTAGGGGCGTTGTTCTCGTCAGGCACGGCTTCGAACCTCCATGGGGAGACCGTAACGCGTCTGGGGCCGCGCCACGATGCGCGCTCGCGACACGCGAGCGTTGGGGAAAAAACAGGAAACCCCGAGGACCTGCGCCCCCGGGGTTCCTGCTGGACCACGTTCGGGGAGCGCTCAGCGCCCCCCGAGGGTCGAACTACCAGCGGTCGCCGCCGCCGCCGTCGCGACCACCGCGACCGCCGCCGTAGCC
>CAZKWG010000175.1:0-11790 GCA_964556105.1 uncultured Enterobacterales bacterium
CCGACACGGACACCGACACGGACACCGACACGGACACCGACACGGACACCGACACCAACGCGCCCGACTGCACGGCGAACGGCACGGTCACCGGCACGGTGAGCGGCACGGCGGTCTCGCTGACCACCTTCGCCTGGGCGGTCACCTCCCGCGGGCCGATCATCATCGGTCTGGACTCCGGTGACGCCTGCGAGCGCGTCGCCGAGCTGTCGGACACCTCCTCCGTGAACTTCATGCAGGCGGGCATCCAGGGCGGCTTCCCCAGCGAGGCGACGACCCTGGAGATCCAGGAAGGCATGACGGGCGGCGGCGAGCCCGGCGGCGAGCCCGGCGGCGAGCCCGGCGGCGGCGACACGGGCGCTCCTCCGGGACGCCCGGCGCCCCCCATGCCCGACACCGGCATGCCGCCTCCCCCGGATCCGTACATGGTCATCAGCATGTACATCTCCGGCACGGCCAGCAGCGCGACGGGTGGATCGGCCTCGATCAGCAAGCCCGAGCTCAGCGAAGATCTCGACGTGACCGGCCTCTCGGCGACCTTCGCCAGCGGCTCGCTGTCCGGCAACTACTCCGCCTGCTACTGCCCGCAGATCGACACGATCCTGGGCGGCGGCTCGGGCGGCGAGCCCGGCGGTGAGGGCGGCGGTGAGCCCGGCGGCGGCGAGGGCGCGGAAGGTGGCGCTGGTGGCGCCGGCGGCGCGGGCGGCGAAGGCGGCACGGACTCCGGCGGCCCGCCCCCCGTTGCCCGCTAAGAAGAGCGCGCCGGTCGATCTGGAGACCGCGCTCGAGGAGGCCCTCCTCGACGCGGTCGCCGGAGAGCCCAGAACACCCCTGCTGGCCCGCCGACTGGAGACGGTCGCGCGGGCCATGCTCTATCGGTACGGCATCTCCCGCGCCCAGGTGACGGCGAAGCTCATCCCTGGCGGCGTGGACGTCCAGGTCCTGCTGCCGCCAGAGACGCCGCGCGTCCAGCAGATCAATATTCGGATGGGGCGGGCTTCTTCGTGAGCTGACGCACCAGGACCGCGAGGCCGCCGAGCAGCAACAGGAGCGGCACCAGGACCACGGGCGAGAACAGGCGGTGCTTCAGGTAGTACCCCACCCAGCGGTCGACGCCGATCTGCGGCTTCCCGCCGCCCTCCCCCGTGAACTGAACGGTGGGCAGGAGCCGGTTCAGATCCGCGTCCAGCGCGGGACCGTCCAGGTGTGACGAGAGGGCCCAGACCTTCATCACCGTCGCGGCCCCATAAGGCGCGACGACCAGACGGATCTGGTCCTTGTCCTGACCTGGCCGGAAGAAGAAGCCTGTGCGATCGCCGACGGTGACCGGCTCGGCTGGCGCGATTGGCGGCTCCACCTTGCCGAAGAACACCGAGCGCACCTCCGGCTCCTCATCGGCGAAGGAGCGCTCGTCCACCGGCCCCAGGTAGAGCGAGCCGGTGCAGGCGAAGACCACGTCCGGATCGCCGACGGGCGGCGGCCGGATGGCTGACCAGCAGCGATCGGGGGCCAGCTCCTCCTCGCCCACCTTGGAGGTGACGGAGGTCACGTACCCCAGCTCCTCGGCCAGGGGCGGGCGCCAGCCCTCGGGCAGGGTCGCGGCGAAGCCGGCCTTGCTCGACACCTCGGGGCCGGGCAGGGGCAGCGGCCCCTTCTGGACCGTCAGGCTCTCCAGGATGGTCGTCAGATCGCGCTCGGAGCGCTCGGACGCGCGCGCCAGGCTGATCGTGTAGGCGTGCACCACCTGCGCCGCGCCGGTGAAGGCCGCCCCGTGGTAGACGGCGCGCAGGGGCCCGCCGCTGCCCGGTCGCATGGACAGCTCGACGCGCGCGGTGGGCCGACTGGCGATGCGCTCCACGGAGACGCGCGTGATCTCGATGTCGTCGAAGCCCTCCGCCTTCATGGCCTCGGCGTACATCTCCGCCCAGGCCCGCGCGGAGGTCTCGGTGACCTCCACCTGGAAGGGGGTGCTCCAGACCTTGAGCTGTGTCCCATCCTTGGACTTCGCCGTGAAGTCGTAGTCAGACCACAGGCCATCACCCCAGCTCTTGTCGAGCTCCAGCGTGATCCCTGTGTCGGCCATGGGGAAGGACTGCGCGGCCGCGCGCGCGTCTTGAGCGAGGAGCACGATGGACAGAAGGATGGGCAGCATTCCGCGCGGGCCTCCGGCGCGACACGGTAACGCGCGCGCTGTCGTGATACACCCCCCGCGGGAGCGCCCATGCGTCATCGCTTCACCGTCACGCGAGAAGACCGCTTGGACAAGCTCCTTGCGGAGCACACGCCGTTGTCGCGCAACCGCGCCCGCAGCGCGGTGGAGCAGGGCGGCGTGCGCATCGACGGGGAGGCCGCGACGGCGCCCTGGAAGGTCGTCCCCGCCGGCGCCGTGGTCGAGGTGCGCAGCGTCCCGGCGCCTGATCGTGGCCCCGACCTGGTGGAGCGCTATCGCGACCGCTGGCTCCTCGTCGTGGACAAGCCCGCTGGGCTCCCATCCCAGCCCACCCGCGAGGGTGGCCGCCTGCACGTTCAGGGCATCCTCACCGGCCGCGAACGTTATGTCGCGCTCCACCACCGCTTGGACACGCCGGCGTCCGGCCTGCTGCTCTTCGCGATCGATCCGGCCGCCAACGCTGGCATCGCGCGCGCCCTCCAAGAGCACACCATGTGCAGGTTGTATCTGGCGGTCGTCCTGGGCGACCCCGGCGACAGCGGCCGATGGGACGCGCCCCTGGACGGCGAGTCCGCGATCACCCACTGGCGCCGCCTGGGCAGCGCAGCAGGCCGGAGCGTGCTGCTCGTGTCGCTGGAGACGGGGCGGACCCACCAGATCCGTCGCCACGCCGCCGACGCCGGCCACCCGCTGCTCGGCGACCGACGACACGGCGGCGCTGCCGGACGCGCGGCGCCGCGCCTGGCCTTGCACGCCGTCGGTCTCGCGCTGGAGCACCCCGTGCGAGGGGGTCCGCTGCGTGTGCTCTCGGAGATCCCAGCCGATCTGGACCCGACCTTTCGGGCAGCCGGGCTCCCTTCTTCCTGGACCGAGGCGGTGACGTCCACGCTGTCCGCCGGCGGCGCAGGGCGCACGCCCCCGCCGTCGCGCCGAGACGGGGCGGCGCCGCCGGACGCCGTCAGCGCAGTGAAAGACCCCTTTGTGGATCCGTCGAGCCCTTGAAACACGTCGGAAGACCGGGCAATACTCTGAACATGGGCCTGACCCGCCTGCGCCGCCGGTCCTCGCGCCGGGCCCGTCGCGCCCTTGGAAGGTGCTATGTTCCCGGTCAGGAACACCTGCCCAGCGGAGATCCGTCTGATGGACTGTATGAAGTTCGCTTTCCTGGCCTTGCTGCTGACGCCGAGCGCCGCGCTCGCGCAGTCGGTAGAGGTCGACCCCTTCAACGTAGACACGTTCGAGATCTCGGGAGGGCTCTTCGACCGCCAGGGCACACTCCAGCTCGCCAATCCGCACATCGGGCTCGCGGGATCCTGGTACGCCGGCCTCGGGGTGGTCTACGCGAAGAACCCGCTGGTCTACGTCAAGCGGGACGAGGCGGGCGTCGAGACCCAGACCTCGCTCATCGAGAGCCAGCTCAGCACCCGGCTCGCGGGCGGCTACAACCTGGGCGCGATCGCTCGGCTGGACCTCGAGATCCCGGTCTATCCCTCGGTCAAGACGGTCGATGACGCTCAGTTCGCCATGGGCGACATCCGGCTCGGGGCGACGCTGCCCCTGCTGAAGTACGAGGAGGAGGGCTTCGGCATCGCGCTGGTCCCGTCCCTCGTGCTGCCCACCGGCTCCGCGGAGGCCTATGTCTCCTCGGGCTTCGCGGGCAGCCTCACCGCGGCCCTCGGCTTTCAGGTGGCCTCCTTCGGGATGGTCGGAAACATCGGCGCCGACCTCTCCAAGAGCGCCGGCGTCGGGGACATTCAGGGCGCCTCGATGTATCGCCTGGGCACCTCGCTGCCCTATGGCGTCGGCGCGCGCGTCGATCTCGGCGAGAGCTTCCTGGTCGGCGCCGAGCTGGACGGCGCGTACACGCTGATCAAGGACGACGAGGGCAACCCCCAGCCCTACAACGTGAGCCCGATGGAGGCCCACCTCTACGGCACCTACGGGACCGGGGAGGGCCTCCTGGTCACGCTGGGCGGCGGCACTGGCGTCGTCGCCGGTATCGGCGCTCCCGACGTGCGCATCTTCCTGGGTCTCGCCTGGCGCGATCCAGGCGCGCCGCCCGACGCCGACAAGGACGGGTACTCGGACGAGGAGGACTCCTGCCCGCTGCAGCCGGAGGACTTCGACAACTACGACGACGCCGACGGCTGCCCCGACCCGAACAACGACAAGGACGGGCTGCTGGACGTGGACGACAAGTGTCCGAACGCCGCCGAGGACGCCGACGGCTTCGAAGACACCGACGGCTGCCCGGACCTGGACAACGACAAGGACGGCCTCGCCGACACCGACGATCGCTGCCCCATCGAGGCGGGTCCGCAGGCCACCATGGGCTGTCCGGATCGCGACAGCGACGGCCTCGCCGACGCCGACGACGAGTGCCCCGATCAGGGCGGTCCGCGCGAGACGAACGGCTGCCCCGACTCGGACAACGACCGCGTGCCCGATGTCCGCGACGCCTGCCCCAGCGAGCCGGCGGACTCGCGCATCGACCCGCGCCGCTCCAACGGCTGCCCGAGCCGCGTCGTCGTCACGAGCAAGTCCATCGAGATCCTCGAGATGGTCTACTTCGAGACGAACAAGGCCGTCATCAAGCCCGTCTCCTACGGTCTGCTGGACGACGTCGCCAAGACCCTGAACGCCTACCCCGACATCAAGCGGGTGGAGGTCTCGGGCCACACGGACAACATCGGCAAGGACGAGTCGAACCTGAAGCTGTCTCAGGCGCGCTCGGAGGCCGTCATGAAGTACCTCGTGATGAAGGGCGTCGATCCCGCTCGCCTCGTGGCCCGCGGCTACGGCGAGACCAAGCCGATCGACACCAACGACACCGCTGAGGGTCGCGCCAAGAACCGCCGCGTGGCGTTCACGATCATGGACTGAGCGAGGTCCGGGTCCGCCGGCGCTCCGGCGGACCTGCCCCTGAACGAGAGAGGCCCGGTGGACAGCGATGTCCCCGGGCCTCTCTGGTCTCCAGGCTGTCCCGTCCCGGTCAGCGGACCTCGAAGGGGTAGGCCACGCGCATCTCGCGCGGCAGGCGCTCCAGGTGGTGGACGTCCGGGTCGGTCAGCACGCCCTGGATGTGGAAGGCGTAGGCGCCCGGCGCGAGCGCGCCGCGCGAGGTGATCAGGTAGTCGGTCGCCGAGGCCAGCCCGGTGATGTCGAAGGGCACGTCCTCCTTCGGCACCCAGAGGTTCACCGTCACCTCGGTCTCGCCGTAAACATCCTTGATGGGGCGCTTGTCCACGAACTCCACCCGCGTCAGCCGCAGGTCGAGGCGTGAGATGTCCGCCCGCCGCAGGTTGGTCGCGAAGACGACGCGGAGCTGCTCCTGGGTGGGCAGCGCGTGCGGCCCCGTGTCCGAGATGCCGGTGAACGAGCTCAGCTCCGTGCCGACCGACCTCACCGCCTGCTCGTCCAGCCGGGAGTAGCCCTCGGCGCCCACGGCGTAGAACCCGGGCTGCTCGGGATCCGGGTAGAGCACGATCTCCGGCGAGGGGATCTCCACGTTCTTGCTGCGCGGCACGCGCACGCTGGAGACCGCGCGGATGTAGCCCTCGGCCCCCGCCAGGAGGTTGAGGGTCGCGCCGCGCTCGGTCTCCACCTCGAAGCGACCCGCCTCGTCGGTGATCATCTCCTCGGCGACGCCCTCGACGGTGACCGTGACCTCAGAGAGCTTGTGGTTCCACGGGTCCACCACGGTCCCCTCGAGGGTCGGGCCACCGCAGCCCACGAGGGCGAGGCTGGCCAGCGCGACCGGGAAGGTGCGGGCGAACAGCGCGGGGGAGGACCTGGTCGAAGGCGTCATGACTTCCTCAGCGGGGGGATACACGGGAGCTGGCGCTGCAAGATTGCCCCGACCATAGCGCGGCCGTCAACGGTCCGCAGCCAGGGTGTCTTTCACGGGCGATGTGAGCGCCTCCAGCGCGGCCTCCGCGAGGCGCAGATCCTCGTTCAGACCGATCTCGCGCGCGACGTCGATGACGGCCGTCCAGGCCGCCACCGCGGCCTGTTCCTGACCGGTGGCCGCGGCGGCGCCGGCCAGCGCGCGCGTGGTGGACAGCCAGGGCGCGTCACCAGGAGAGAGGCCCAGCAGCCCCTCCCGTAGCGCAGGGAGCGCCCGCGCGTGCTCGCCCATCGCCGCCAGCGCGCGGCCCAGCCCGCTGAGGGCCAGCGCGCGCGCGACCTGGTCACCGCGGGCCCTAGCCGACTGCTCGGCGCGCCCCCAGGCCTCCTCCGCTTGCGCCCAGGCGCCCTGGCCCTCCAGAAGCTCGGCCTGCGTCGCGAAGAGCCGCTCGCGGGTCAGCTCGCGCAGCCCGAGGTCCAGCCCTGGCTCGGCCGAGCCCCTCGCCTCCGCGGCGCGCCTCAGCCAGCGCCAGGCCTCTTCCGGTCGGCGCTGCTTCAGCTTGAGCTGCGCCGCCTCGACCAGCAGCGGCCAGGCCTGCGCCGTCTGCCCGGCGCGCTGGAGCTGATCGGCCAGGATCGGGACCCAACGCCCATTTCGAGGGGCCCAGCGCTGCAGCGTCGCGGCCAGGCTGGCGTGCAGGGCGCGTCGGTGGTCGGGCTGCAGGTTGCGCGCCAGGGCCGAGAGCGCGCTCCCGTCCAGCACCCGGACGCTCCCTCCCGCGTCGTCCGCGTCGACCTCGCAAGCCACCAGACCCAGCGCCTCGAGCCCGCTCACCCCGACCCGCGCGCGCTCGCCGCCCACCTCGAGCAGCAACGAGAACGGCGCCTCCCCCTCCAGGGCCGCGAGCAGCTCCGCCACCTCGCGCGCCGGGCCACGCAGCTCCTGCCACGGCGCCTGGGGCGCCTCGCCCGGCAAGGGCTGGTCCTCGGTCCACTCCAGCCCGCGCGCCGGGAGCAGGCCGCCCGCCTCCGCGCGCACCAGCCAGCCCGCCTGCTCCATCGAGGCCAGGCACGCCAGCACGGCCCCGGGCGAGCCGAGACCCTCCTGCGACAGGCGCCGTCCGAGGGGGCGCGCGGAGGCGCCGGGCACGCCCTGATCCTGAATCAGCGCCACCACGTCCGCCTCGAGGAGCGGCCCCACCGTGACGATCTCGGCGTTCAGCCCGGTGAACTCCCCGGTGCAGAACGGCATCCCAGCGGGATCGACCACGCTGACCACGAACAGCAGCGGATCCCCCTCCACGGCGACGCGCTCGCGGACCAGGACCGTCAACGCAGCGAGCGCGTCCGGCGTCAGCTCGTCCAGATCGTCGATCAGCAGCGCCCAGGGCAGCCCATGCGCGCGGTGGATCAGCCGCCCGGCCGCGTCCCCTCGAGGCGCCAGCGAGTCCCCGAGATCGGGGAGCTGATCGCCGAGCACGCTGATCGGATCCGCGCGCTCATCGGTGCAGAGCGCCACGTCCTGACCCCGACTCCGCGCCCGGCGAGCCAGCTCGGCGAGGAGGGCCGACCGACCGACCGCTCCCCGGCGGCCCAGAGACCACCACCAGCCCGCCACGCCCCTGCGCCAGCTCGCCCACCCGCGCGAGCAGGCGCGCGAGCAGCGCCTCCCGGCCGCGCAGCTCCGTGGGGGGAGCCCGCTCGGGCAGGTCCAACGCCGCCAGGGCCTGGCGGGCAGAGGCATAGCGGAGCGCGGGATCCTTCTCCAGAAGGCGCATGCAGACGCGCTCGAGGGCGGGCGGGACGCGCGGGTCGAGCTCGGAGGGAGGTCGCGGGCGCTCCTGGACCTGCCGCTCCAGATAGCCGGCCACCGAGTCCGCCTCCAAAGGGAGCGACCCGGTGAGCAGCGTGTAGAGCACGGCCCCCAGCGCGTAGAGATCCGAGCGCGAGTCCGTGGGCCGCCCGAGGATCTGCTCCGGCGACATGAATGCCAGGGTGCCGACCAGCGTCTGTTGGGGTAGCGGCGCCACCCCCTGGATGCCCACGAAGCCGAAGTCCGCCAGCTTGACCGCGCCCTCCTGCGTCACCAGCACGTTGGAGGGCTTGAGGTCCCGGTGGATGATCCCGCGCGCGTGCACGGCGCCCAGCGCCTCGCAGAGCCCACGAAAGATGGCCTCGGCGCGCGTGAGTCGGTCCGGTGGAGGGTTGGCGCGCCAGCGCTCCAGGAGCCGCCCCAGGTCCGTCCCGTCCACCAGCTCCATCGCCATCCAGGGGTAGGCGCCCTCACGCCCCGCCCCGAGCACGCGCACCACGCCCGGGTGATCCATGCTCTGCAGGGCCTGCACCTCGCGCCGGAAGAGCCGCTCCTCGGGCGTCCCGGCGCGCCCCGGATGCAGGATCTTCACGGCGATCGGCTCGCCCTGAGGGGTGTGCGCCTCGTACACGGTCGCCATCCCGCCGACCCCCAGGGCGCGGACCAGCAGGTAGGGGCCGACCCGGTCTCCGGGGAGGGGTGGCGGGGGAAAGGCGTCAGACATGGGAGCTCGCGGCGCTCAGGAGAGGGCGGACTCGGGCGGCTCGTCGAAGGAGGGAGACTCGAAGCTCGTCAAGACGTCGTTGGCCAGCCCGAGCTGGCCGAGGAAGCGTTCGGCGTCGTCGCGCTCCAAGCCGGCGGCCAGCGAGAGCGCCAGCGCGCGGGCCTGCCGCTCGAGCGCATGAGCCTCCTCGGGCGCGGAGACGCGCATGGCGAACACGCGAGAGAGGAGGACATAGTAACGAAAACCGCAGCGCTCGGAGATGGCCAGCGCCTCATTGGCCGCCAGCAGGGCCCGGCCGGGCTCGCCGAGCACGCGCCAGGCGCGGCTGACGCTGAGCAGCAGGCGCACCCGCTGGTAGACCCAGGGCCTGCCCGGCGCGCCCTCGGCCAGCTCCAGCGCGGCGCGCGCCTCCACCTCCCGACCGGCGGAGGCCAGGGCGCCAGCCGTCCAGGCGTGGACCATGGGCAGAAAGCCCTCCGGATCGTAGGCGCGGGCCAGCTCCTCCGAGCGCTTCAGGCGGGTCATGGCCACGGACCACTGATCCTGCTCGAGCGCCACGCGCGCCAGCAGCACCAGGGTGCGCACCTCGTCCTCATGGTTCGCCATCTCTCGCTGGATGCGCAGCGACTCGAGCGCGTTCTCCTCCGCCTCCGCCAGGCGCCCCAGATCGGTCAGGAGGAAGGCGCGGTAGAAGAGCCCCAGGCTGATGCCGTAGACGTGGCCCATCTCGCGCGCCTGGGTGACCGTGCGATCGGCGAGCTGGAGCCCTCTGCGGAAATGGCCCGTGATGTGGAAGAGCTCGACCAGGTTCGTGTTGCTGACGACGAGGCGCTCGATCATCCCGTGCCGCTCGCACAGGGCGACGGCGCGCTCCAGATAGTCCCGCGCCTCGACGACCTGCCCCTTGCAGAGGGCGAGCAGGCCGAGCCCGTTGTACCCCAGCGCGAGGCTGCGATCGTCCGAGGTGGCCTTGGCCGCCGCGAGCACCTCTATCCAGTAGCCGCGCGCCGCCTCGAGATCTCCGCGAGCCCAGAGCAGCCCGCCGTACTCGTACAGGGGCTGGATCTGGTTGGCTCGGATGCCCGAGCGGTGCCCCTCCTCCAGCGCGCGGCGAAGCTGGCGCTCGGCCTCGGCGAGGTGGTGGCGGCGGCGAGCCTGGGTGCCGAGCTCGGAGGCCGTCCCCGCCAGCAGCGACGGATCCCCGACCTCCCGCGCGAGGTCGTCGGCGCGCTGGGCCTCGCTCTCCGCCTCGCCCCAGCGCCCGAGGTGGAACCAGGCGGAGGCGCGGCGCAGGAGCAGCCGAGCCAGCATTCGATCCGCCTCGTTCAAGGTCATGTATTCGCGCGCGGCGTGCTCGGAGACCAGCGCGCGGTCCAGGAACTGCAGCGCCTCGGCGACGAAGCCGCGCCCCAGGAGCTGCTCGGCCGCCTGGAGCTGGTAGGGGTAGGCCTTGGCGGGCGCCTCGCCCTGCTCGAAGTGCCAGGCGAGGCTCTCGACGACGGCGGAGATCAGGCGCCGGTTGATGCGCTCCATCGCCTCGCCGATGCGGCGGTGGAAGAGGACGAGCTCCGACGGGGAGCTCTCCTCGAGGAGCACGTCGCGAACACGGTTGTGCGCCAGCTCATAGCGCTCGATCATCCCGGCGCGCCGCTCACGGACCAGGCCCGCGTCCAGGAGCAGGTCCAGGGCGGAGAGCAGGTTCTCCTCGTCCTGGTTAGTCGCCGCCATCAGCAGCTCCATGCTCGCGTCCTGCCGGGCCACCGCGAGCGCGGCGGCGACCGGGCGCACCTCGGGCGGCAGGGATCCCAGGCGACGCAGGATGGCCTCCCGCAGATCGCGCGGCACCGGCAGGCTCGACCGACGGATGGCGGCCTCGTCCAGCGCCAGCGTGCCCCGCGCGCCGTCCGCGCCGGAGACCAGCACGCGGCGCTCGACCAGCCCGTGGATCATCTCTTGGATAAAATACGGGTTTCCCTCACCCTCCCGGTGCAGACGAACCGCCAGCGCGCGCACGCCCGGGTCATCGACCACCAGCGCCATCAGCATGGCCTCCACGGCGGCCAGCGGCAGCGGCCCGAGGCGCACGCGCCGACAGGCCACGCCGGTCTCCTCCCCGGCGACCAGCGCGCGCAGCGGGTGATCATCGTCGGGCGTGTTGGTCGCGGTCAGCAGAAAGAGGACCGGCGCCGTAGCGAGGCCCAGCAGCACGCGCACCAGGTAGGCGAGCAGCTCCAGCGTGCCCCGATCGGCGCGGTCCACGTCGTCCAGGAGGATCAGCGTGGGCTGATCCGCCACGAAGAGCTCCTTGAAGGCCGCGCCGACCGCGAGGCGCTCCAGCGGGGCCGCCCCCGGCACGGGCTGGCCGAAGGCCGCCTCCAGCACCGGGCTGAGCGGGCCGCCCTTGCGCTCGCGCAGCGCCTCGTAGAGCTGCCGGAATCCGTCGAAGCCCTGCTGGTCGGGCGCGCGGTTGGCCGAGGCGTGGACCATCAGCCCGAGCCGGCGCGCCTGCGCCACCGCCTCCTCGCAGAGCCGGGTCTTCCCCATGCCCGCCGCGCCCTCGACCAGGATCACCCCGCCCTTGCCCTGGGCCAGGCGCGCCACCGCTTCGACCAGCGTCGCGAGCTCCGCGCTGCGCCCCTCCAAGGTCGGCCTCCACCCCGAAGGACGCGCGTCTGGCGCCCGGTCGGTCTGCTGGTCGGCCTCCAGCACGTGCAGCAGATGGGTCGCCGACGCGAAACGATCCGCCGGGTCCTTCGCCAGCAGGCGCACGCAGATCTCGTCGAGCTTGCGCGGCAGCGTGGGGACCAGCTCGGAGGGCGGGCGAACCGGGCGGTTGAGGTGCTTCTCCAGGTAGCCGGCCACGGTGCGCGCGTTGAAGGGACGGCGGCCGGTGAGCATGAGGTAGAGACAGGCGCCGAGGCCGTAGAGGTCCGCGCGCGCGTCCACGCGATGGCCGGCGATCTGCTCCGGCGCCATGTAGGCGACCGTGCCCACCACCTCGCCCACCGTGGTCAGCTCGCCGCCCGGCTCCTTGACCACGCCGAAGTCGGTCAGCCGCGCCGTGCCGTCCGGGAGCAGGAAGATGTTCGCCGGCGTGACGTCCCGGTGCACCAGCCCGCGCGCGTGGATGTACTCCAGCGCGCGCGCCATCTGAACGAGCACGCTCTCCGCGCGCCGCACCCGCTCCGTGGGCGCGAGCTCGCGCCAGAGCGCCACCTCCGCCCGCAGCGCATGCCC
>CAZKWG010000176.1:0-11767 GCA_964556105.1 uncultured Enterobacterales bacterium
GCCGCCAGCGTGCGCGCCGCGGCGTCCGGTCCCGTCACCGCCTCCGACAGCGCGTCGAGCGCATCCGATCCACCCAGCCCCTCCGAGAGCGCCGACAAGGCCGCGTGTCGCACCGAGCGCACCGCCGGCGTCATCTCCACGCCGCGCGCCGCGCCCACCACCTCGGCCTCCGCCACCTTGCAGCGACCGCAGGCCCAGAGCAGCCAGCGCGCCCGCTCCGTCAGGCCCGCGGCGCGCCCAGCCAGCGGCCCGCCGTGCCCCTCGTCGGAGAGCGCCTTCCGCCAGAGCGCGAGCGTAGACGCCGTGACGGTCGAGATCGTCGCCGCCTGAGCGCCCAGCGAGGCGCCCGCGCGGCCGAGGATGCGCGCCGCCAGGGCGCCGGTGCCGTCCTCGTCCAGGCTCAGCCGGGCCAGCGCCGCCTCCACCGGCGGCGGGGTCCGCGAGAGCAGCGCCTCCGTCAGCGGGATGCTCACAGAGGTGCGGTCCTCGTCCAGCTTCGCCAGCAGGTCCATCAGGCGCCCGGGGTCGCCGCGCGTGCCCAGTCGGCTCAGCGTGTCGGCCTCCGGGCTGTCGTGGCTGCTGCGCAGGATGGCATAGTCGGGCTCCAGGCTGTCCGGGCCGCAGAGCTTGCGCAGCGAGGCGAAGGCGGCGCGCACCACGTCGCTGTCGTCGTCCTCGGCGATGAGCTTGCCCAGCAGCTCGCGGCTGGCCGGCGCGTCGTCCTCGCCGAGCAGCTCGGCGGCGCGCTGACGCACCGTCCAGTCGTCGTCGGTGGCCCGGTCGCGGATGATCTTCCAGGCGTCGGCGCCGCCGAACCAGCGCAGGCCGGTCAGCGCCTGCAGCGCGATGTTGTCGTCGCCCTCGGCCATCTTGGTGAGCAGGCCGAAGATCTCGGTCGCCTTCGGCGTGTCCGCCATGTGGCCGATGGCCTCGGCCGCCTGCTCGATCAGCGCATGCCCCTCGGTGGTGACCAGGCGCAGCAGCGTGTCCAGCGCGCGGGCGTCGCCCAGCTTGCCGAGGGCGTCCACGGCGCGGCGGCGCAGGTTCAGGTCGTCGAGCGCGTCCACGCAGGCCAGCAGGACGATCACGCCCTCGCGGCGCCCCGCCTTCGCCAGCCCCTCGGCCGCCAGGAAACGGGTCGTGAGATCGGCATGGTCAAGCGCCTTGACCAATGGCGCGTGAGGACCGTTGCGGCGACGCAGACGCCAGGAGATGGCGTCGATCGCCTGATTTCGCGCCGCCTCGTCGGCGAACCCGGCCAGGGGAGCCAGGGCCGCGTCCAGGCTGGCGCTCTTCGCCCAGCGCGCCGCGGGCAGGAGCGTGCGCGCCAGCCGCGCGTCGCCGAGCTGCCAGATATAGTCAAGCAACTTGACCAGTAGCGCGTCGGAGCGGGGGTGCTGACGGCTCTCCCAGTCGGCGGGCGCGCGGCGCACCGCGGCGCGATCCTCTTCGTCCACCACGGACTGATCGTGCCCGCTGATCACCAGCAGCGCGCTCGTCGCGCTGGCGCGCAGCGTGGCGTCGGCGAGGTAGGCGAAGAGACGATCGGCGACCGACGCGCTGCGCGCCGCGCCCGCTGCGGCGATGAGCTCGCCCTTGAGCGCCGTGCCGGCGGGGTCCCGGTCCACGCGGTCCAGCAGGGCGCCAGGGCCGCGCGCGTCGCCCAGCCGGCCCAGCGCCACGACGCCGCGGCGCTGCTCCCCGCTCTGGTCGCTGGCCAGCAGCTCGAGAAGAACGGGGAAGGAGGCGGCGTCGCGGATGGCGGCCAGCTCCTCGGCGGCGCGGAAGCGCACGGCCCGGTAGCGACTGCTGAGCGCGCCGCGCAGGGCCTCGGCGGCCTTGGGCTCGGCCACGCGGCGGGCGAGGGCGGCGATGGCGCTCTCGCGCAGGCCCGACGAGCGCGCGTCCAGCGCCTTCGCGAGCGCGTCCACCGCGTCTCCGCGCCCCTGAAGCAGGCGCAGCGCCTCCTCCTCCAGGCCGTCGTTGCGCTGCAGCATGACCTCGACCAGGACGCGATCGCCCCGCTCCCCGCCTCCGGCCTCGGCCAGGAGCTGGAGCCCGAGCGCGCCGACGTCCCGGTGCTCGCTGGAGAGGGCCTCGGCGCCCAGCACCTCGACCGGCAGCCCCAGCGTGCGCAGGCCCTCGAAGGCCTGCTTGCGGATCGCCTGGTGGGCGTCGGAGAGCGCCTGCACCAGCACCGGCGTCACGGCCCCGCTCAGCGCGGGATCACGCGCCGCCATCGCCAGCAGCCGGGCGAGCGCCGTCTGCTGGATGCGGATCTCCGCCCCGCCGCCCTTGAGCCGGGAGAGCCCGACATAGGCGCCGAAGACGAGCCGCGAGACGTTGTCTGCGCCGGCGCGGCTCCGCGCGTCCTGCGGCGCGGCCGGCGGGGCATAGCGGCGCTCGAAGGCGCGCCAGGCGCGATCCCAGGTCGCCTGCTCGGCGGCGTCGCGCAGGGCGATGAGGCGCGCCCCCCGCGTGCGGGCCTGCGGGTCCTCCCCGGTCACCAGGGCGGCGATCTGCCGCACCACGCCGGCCGGGATGGTCCAGGGGGTCTGGCCGTCGCCGCGGTCGTTCATCACCTCGACCACCACGGCGCCGAAGGCCTCGCGGTCGCCGAACTGCTCGAGGGCGCGGGCGGCCAGCAGGCGCACCCGCGGCGTGGCGCTGGACAGCGCCGCCAGGCACTGGTCCGGCTGATCGTCCTTCTCCACCCACTCCGCCATCAAGGCCAGCAGCAGCGCCTGATCGCGCACGCTCTTGTCGTTGTGGTCCAGGAACGCGAGGCGCTGATCGCGGCCGGCCTCGCCGAGACCCACCGAGGCCAGCAGCGCGTTGGCCGGCGTCACACCCTGCGGGGGCGGCGGCTCGTTGCGCCCGCCCCGCTTCTGCGGGGGCGGCGTGGCCACGGCGAACAGGATGCTCGCCCCGCCGGGATCGCCGTTCATCGCCAGGCCCAGCGCGGCCTCCAGCTTGACCTCGCGGTCGGCATGCTGAAGCCCACGGCGCAGCGCGTCCAGCTTACCGGGCCGCGAGACCGCGCCCAGCGCGCGGATCGCCGCCTTGCGCAGCCGCGCCTCGCTGTGGTCGATGAGGGCCGCCAGCGCGTCGTGCGCGCTCGGGTCACCCAGCGCGCCGAGCCCGCTTACCGCCAGCTCCGTGCGCTCCAGCCAGGGGCCGCGGTCGCCCGTTTCCGGCGGAAGCTCGGCCACCAACGCCAGCAAGGGCGCCAGCGCCGCCGGATCGGCCTCGGACGCGCGGGCCGCCGCGGCGCGCACCGCCACGTCGGCGAAGCGGCTCTTCATGGCCTTCGCCAGCGCGTCGGCCGCCTCGTCGACCACCAGCGCGTCCACCGCGAGGCGGCGCACCTGCGGCTCCTCGTCGTCCAGGGCGTTGACGAGCAGGGCGCGAGCGCCGGCCGTGTGGCGCTTGGAGAGCGCGGTGGCCGACGCGATGCGCAGGTCCGGGTAACGACCGGCCAGCGCCACCTTCAGGTGCTCGGTCTCGCTCTGCTTCGCCCGCTTGGAGGCGAACTCGAAGGCGTCCTTGCGGAGCCCCGGGTCGGGGTCGCCGAACAGCTCGAGGAGCAGCGCGGGCGCCCAGCTCTCGCTGATGCGGCCCTCGACCTCGACCAGCACCTCACGGCGAAGCTCGGCGTGGATGCTGCGCAACGCGAAGCGCAAGGAGGCCGCGCCGCCCCCGCCCACGTTCAAGTTCAGCGTGGCCTTGAACGCCTCGCTGCGCACGCTGGGCGCGGCGTCATCCAGGGTGCGGGCCAGCAGCTCGATGGCCTGGGGAGACGCCTTGCTCGCCCCGGCGCGCCGGATCTCGCGCACCAGGATCTCCAGGCCGCGCCGCCGCACGTCCTCGTGCTCGGCGGAGAGCCCGGCGCTCGCCGCGGAGAGCGGACCTTCTTCCTCGAGCAGTCGCGCCAGCGCCGTGAACGCGGCGTCGCGCACCTCCGCCTCGGGGTCGCGCACCAGGGTGCGCAGGCGGTTGGTGGCGCGCGCGTCGCCGAGGGCCTGCAGCGCCTTGCACGCGCTGACGCGGGCAGACGCGAGGCTGTCGCGAGAGAGCTGGAGCAACGTACCAAAGGCGCGGGTGTCCTGGAGCAGGGCGAGCCCGCTCGCGCCGCGCAGGCAGGTGTCGAGCGCGCGGGTGGCCATGGCCTGGAGCAGGGGCGCCAGATCGGCCTCGTCGAGCGTCCGGGGATCGACCTCCTTCGTCTTGGGCAGCTTGGAGTCGGGATCGGGGGGCTTCCCGAAGCTCTCCAGATCGAAGAGCTGGCGATGAAGGTCGCGATCGCGGTGACGCAGCGCGTCGGCGAGCTTCGGGCGGCTGCGGACGGCGACCAGGAAGGCCATCGCCCGCACGTCGGCGTCGGGGTCCTCGGCGTGGCGGCGCAGGGCCGACTGCACCGAGGCGGCCTCGGTGAGCGCGCGCTGAAAGCAGCGGATCAGCGCGAGGCGACGCACATCCGGCCGCTTGGAGCGCAGCGCCTGCAGGTTGGCCTCCGGGCCGGCGCCCAGCACGCTCTCCAGGCCGGAGAGCGCGCTGACGCGCACCTCGATGGGCTCGTCGTCGAGGGCCGCCACCAGGCGGGAGAGGGCCTGATCGTCCTTCTTCGCCAGGCCGACCAGCGCGTCCACGGCGATCACGCCGATGTCCGGCTTGCGCGCGGCCAGGGCCAGCTCGAGCGGCCGCAGCGCGCCCTCGCCCTCCATCGCGCGCAGGCCCGCCAGCGCCACCTTGCGCACGGCCTCGTCGCGGGCGCCCAGCAGGCGCTCCAGCCCGCCGCGGGCGCGGGGGTTCTTCGTCTCGCCGAGCAGCGAGGCCGCCTTGACCCTCAGCCCGTGATCGGCGTCCTCCTGCGCGCGCGCCAGGAGCAGATCCACGCTCGGCGCGTCGTTCCACTCGGCCAGCGCGGCGAGGGCCGCCTCTCGCCGGGCCGCGTCCGAAGCCGCGCTCTCCGCCCGCGCCCAGGACATGGCGCCGGTGAACGTGCGGATGGGGTCGCCGACCTTGCCCGCCGCGTCCAGCGCGAACAGGCGGATCGAGGCGTCCTCTCCGGCGATGGCGATGTGCGGGCGACCCTTGTGCTCCACCAGAGCCAGAGCCACGGTGACGGGCACGCCGTCCTTGACCGTGGCGGGGCGGCGCTTGCTGGTGCCCGCCTCCCAGACCTTGAGCACCGCGTCCTTGCCGGCGGTGTAGAAGCGCTCGCCCGCCCCGAAGAGCACCGCGCGAACGGCGCCGTCGTGCGCGGCCTTGCCCCCGCGGTCCTCGGGCTCCAGCCGGCCGCGGACGTGGGTGGAGAGCACCTTGACGTCCACGCCGCTGGACATCACGCGCAGCTCGCTCGGCTCGAAGCAGAGCGCGGTGACGGCGCCCTCGTGCAGCTTCTTTCGCTCCGATTCGTTGAAGTCCTGGCCGCGCTCTGCGTCGAAGACGATGAGGGTGCCCAGCGTCGTGCCGGCGACCAGCCAGGCGCCGGACGGATCCGCGGCCAGCACCGTGCCTTCCTCGCCGAGCGGCAGGCGCTGGAGCACCTCGCCGGTCTTGCGCGAGAGCACGGCGATCTCGGCGCCGGTGAGCGCGCCCAGCCGATCCTTGGAGAGCAGCACGAGCGCTCTCGGCGCGGGGCTCAGCGCGCCGCCCAGGGGGCTGAGCGCGCCGCCCGCTCGCGGGCCGCGGTGGACATGGCCGTCCGTGCCCGCCACATAGACCTGCGCCTCGTCCACCACCAGGGCGTTTCCGCCCGCGGGCAGAGCGTCGCTCTTCAGCTCGCCGAGGTCGACGTCCAGCCGGTAGAGCGCCGTCCCGCGCCCCTCGGGGTGGGTGGTGGTGAGCAGCAGGACGTTGCCCAGGGCCAGCAGGCCCGTGAGATCGCCACGGAAGGGGAGGGCGCGTTCGGTAGCGGCCATCAGGAACCCCACACGCCCAGCGTAGGCCAGGCTGCGTTCAAGCGGGCGAGGGCGACGAGGCAGGCGGCGTGCTCGCTCTGACCGCGCGAGCCCATGAACTCGCGCAGCAGGGGGGCGGCCTCGGTCGCGAAGGCCTGGTCCTCGACCGCCAGATCGCGGACCGTCTCGATCAGCGCGAGCTTGGCCTTGCGGCTGGCCAGCGGGCGGAGCTTCGGCCCCTGCTCGGCCTTGTCCGCCGGCTCGGCGCTGGGCGCCGCGCCGCCCTGGCGACCGGGCGGGACCTCGAAGAGCACGCGGCGCAGCAGCGCCGTCAAGGTGAGGGCGTCGGCGGGCGCGCTGGTCGGGCGCACCGTGGGAGCGGTGGGCGCGGGGCGCGGCTTCGCCGACTTCGGCCGGCGCCGATTGCGCAGCGCCTCGGGCAGCGGCGTCGGCCTCCAGGCGTCCGTGGTGCCGCGGTCGTGGTAGAGGCCCCACAGGCGGCGCAGGACGAAGGCGCGCATCGCCCGATCCGGGCTCTCCGTGAGGCGGAAGAGCTCGTCCGGCACGGTCAGGCGCGGGTTGCGGTCCAGGAGCGTCATGCCCAGCGCGCGGGTCTGCGGATCGAGCGACTCGCAGAAGCGGTAGACGCCGTCCGCCGTGAACGTGGCGGGGTCGAGCCGGACGCGGACGTTCTCCTTGTTGTCCTCGGCCGTCAGCGCGCGCAGGACCAGCCCGCGCACCTCACCGAAGCTCAGCTCGCTCAGGCGCACCAGGCGCTCCAGCGGCGGCTTCCAGCGAGCGAACTCCCACTTCGCGAGCTCCAGCGCCAGCTTGCGAACCGGCTCGCGCTTGTCGGCGAACAGGGGCTCCACCCGCTCCCAGCTCAGGAAGGTGGCGGGGATCTCCGCGCCGGGGTCAACGGGGCGCTCGGTCTCCTCCAGGTTGATGTCCGGGTGGTGGCGGCGGATGTACTGACGGGCGAAGCGGGCCAGCGGCGCGTCCGCAGGGCCAGGGCCGGTGGCCATGGTCCAGAGGCGCTCGGCGCCCTTGCCAACGGTGTCCTCGCTGAACGTACGCTCCTCGCCGGCCAGCATCTGCAGGAAGGCGGTCTCGGAGATGATCTTGAGCGGCACGCCGCCCTTGGCGATCAGCTTGTCGGCGGCGACCTGCTTGCTGCCCTTCTTGCCCTGGCCGTAGAGGGGGCTGCCCTCGTCGCCAATAACTAGATAGTCTAGCTTAGGAGAGACCCCCGCGGCGTTCGCCCCGTTGGCGGCGGTGACCTTGGCCTCGGCCTCGGAGCGGGTCATCGTGTTCAGCTTGCCGGTGAAGAGGAAGCTCTTGCCCTTGAGATCGGGCTTCGCGGCGGCGCTGGCGGCCTGGGCCGTGGGCGCCGCGGCCTCTTCCTTCTCGGCGAAGTCCGCCGGGACGAAGGCCTTGATCATGTAGTTGGTGGCGAAGGTGAAGTAGCGCTCCTCGGTGCGCGTCACGAGCTGCATGAGCCAGTCGAAGCCCAGCTCGCCCGGGGAGAAGCGCCGCACGTCGCCCAGCCAGGAGAGGACCGTCGCGCTCAGGTCCTCGTCGAAGTCCAGCTCTTTGGCCCAGGCGCGCCCGGAGCGCTTCAGCGCCACGACCCAGGCGTCCTTCTCCCAGGTCAGGTGGAAGGCCAGGGCCTTCAGGTACCCGACGCCGAGATCCTTGGGCTTGAGCTTCTCCTCTTCGATCCACTCCACCAGCGCGTCGCGGCTCTGGGGGTTGACCAGGGCGCGCCGCAGGAACTCCAGGTCGAACTCGCCGACGGGGAAGCGGGCCAGCGCGTCGAGCGCGAAGCCGGCGGCGTCCTCGCTCTCGCGGTCGTCCTCCAGGATGCCGCAGAAGAAGGCCGATCCCAGGCTCTGGGTGGTGTGGACCTTGAGCAGCAGGTCGGACGCGAACTGAAAGACCTTGTGGTTGTCCGTCAGCAGGCGCTCGCGGAACCAGGCGGGGGTCAGCTCGCGGGCGCCGAAGTGTTTGCGGATGGCGGCCGCGGCGAGGTCGTGGGCGAAGCTCGTACCCAGAAGCTGACCCCAGGCCTCGAGCCCGATGTCACGCCGCGGGTCACGATCATGCAACAGATCGCGGGCCAGCGCGCGCACCGCCTCGGTGCGGTTGTTGGCGAGGCGCACGAGGGCGTCCAAGGGCAGGTCTCGGGCATGCGTGCGCGCGTAGGCCGCCGCGTAGGCGCGGGCCTCGTCGGACGGCGAGTCCAGCAGCATCAGCACCGGATCGTGCAGGCCGAGGGTGCGGAAGGCGCCCTGCTCGAAGCGGGGGACGTTGTTCAGCAGCCAGACGACGAAGGCGTCCACGCTGGCCTTCTGCACGCCGATGAGGCGGGCCACCCAGGCGGGCTCGACCTCGCGAAGCGCGGCGCGGAAGTCCGTCTTCAGCGACTCGGCGGCGAAGGAGCAGGCCGTGTCGGCGCGACCGGTCTCCAGCAGTCGGAAGAGCGGCCGCGGGCTGCGCTTCCAGAGCTCGGGGAAGACGCGATCCTTGAGCAGATTGGAGGGACTACGCCGGAACTTGAAGCGGCGGCGCGTGTACTCCTTCGATCCGTGGAAGAAGAGGTGGTTGGCGATCCAGGTGCGCGTGAACTGCGTCTCCGGCGGGTAGGCGCGCAGCACGTCCACGGCGGCGTCGGGCCAGGCGGCGGGGAGCTGAACGGCCATGCGGCGCAGGGTGCGCCATGCGCGGCGCACGAGATAAGCGAGCGTTCCACGCGCCACCTCGCCGGTCTGCGCGCGGTTGGCCAGGGCGGCGTCGAAGCTGCCGGCCAGCGTGCCGTACATCTCCCAGTCGCCGCGCAGCTCGGCGTCCTTGAAGATCTGCTTGAGCGCGCGCCAGACGCCCCAGCGCAGGGGCACGGTGCGCACGCACTCCAGCAGGATGGTGCGCGAGACGGCGCTCTCGTCCTGCCAGAGCGCCATCAGGATCTCGTGCGCCTTGAAGCGATCGGGCAGCGGCACCTCGGCGTCCGGCGCCTCCAAGGCCTGCATCCGCGCGACCCGCAGCGCGGCGCGCTCCGCCCGACCCTTCTTGCGGAACGCTTCGGACCGAAGCTCCGCCTGGAAGCGCGCCCAGGTCAGCGCCCCGTCGCGGGGCGGAACGGCAGGCGCCTTGTCCCGCGCCGTGACCAGCGCGGTCAGCAGCCGGGGAAGCTCAGGATCGCGCACCTCGAGCGCGCGACGGACGGCAGCGAGAGCGTCAGCGCTGTCCACGAACCCTCCACACCCTCCTCCGCCGGCGGAGGGCCGGAGGGAGGAAGGGGAGGGAGTATAGCTGATGAGAAGACGGCGAGCGGTGGCCCAAGGCAGCGGACGACCTCGCCCCCCTCCGCCGCGCTCCCGCTCACCGCCCCTCGAAGCGCTCCGCCGCCGCCGACAGGACGTCGGTCACGCTGAGGATGCCGCGCAGCTTGCCGTGCGCGTCCACCACCGGCAGGGCGCCGACCCGCAGGCTGACCAGCAGTCGGCATGCGTTGGCCGCCGACTCCTGAGGGCTGATCGTCTCGACGTCGCGGGTCATGACGTCCTCGACGACGCTGTCCAGGGCGTCCGAGCTCATCGCGTCGGGGTCCAGCTCCAGCGCGCCCGGCCCGAGGGCCACCTGGATGTCCCGGCGGGTGACGATGCCGACCAGGCGCTCGTCGTCCATGACGGGCAGCTCGTGGATGTCATTGCGCAGCATGACGCCGAAGGCGTCGGCCAGGCTGTCCGAGCGGGAGACGGTGAGCGGGTTCGGGGTCATCAGCTTCTGGACGGTCAGCATCGAGGCTCCCAGGGAGAGGATCTACGGTTCCGAGTGACAGGGGGGCGGGCCGTCGGCGTCCGCGCCGAGCGGGGCCCGCCAGGCCAGGGCGCCGACGCCGCAGAGGAAGACGACCAGGGCCATGAGGCGGCGCGACCGGAGCGAGCGGTTGGCGAGGCGGCGCAGGCCGGCGGAGGCGGCGGCGAGGGCGGGGACAGTGCCGAGCCCGAAGAGGACCATGGCCAGGGCGCCCTGGAGCGCGTCCCCGCTGGCGACGGGCAGGGCCAGCGCGGCGTAGACCAGGCCGCAGGGCAGCAGGCCGGTGACCGCGCCGAAGGCCAGCCGCCCCGGGACGCCGCCCAGGCGCAGGGCGCGACCGGCGAAGGCGGCGAGGCGATGCGCGCCGCCGCTGGCCAGGGTCGGCGCCCAGCCGCCCAGGCGCAGGGCAAAGAAGAGGAGGAAGGCGGCGGAGAGCGCCAGCGGCACCCAGGCTGGCCCGGGGAGGGCGCGCCCGAAGGAGCCGGCCAGCGCCCCCAGCGCGGCGTAGGTGAGCAGGCGCCCGAGGTGCCAGGCGGCGCCGGACAGCTTTCCTTGCGCGCCCGCGCCGGCGAGGCCACCGCACATGGC
Organism: uncultured Enterobacterales bacterium; assembly: GCA_964556105.1. GTDB lineage: Bacteria > Myxococcota_A > UBA796 > UBA796 > CAZKWG01 > CAZKWG01. Next base: position 10,311 of record CAZKWG010000176.1, read on the forward strand.
GACGCAGTGGGGCGAGCCGACCAGCCCGGCGACCAGCGCGCCGAGGAGCAGGCTCGGGGTCATGGGGTGCGCCCAGGATGGGCTCGACAGGGCATGGGAGGCTCCTGCCCCTGCGGACTGCAAGAAGCGTGCGCGCGCGCCATCCGCCCCGCAGCGGCCCGGGATCTGCGCCGCCCGAGCGGACGCGTGCGATTCGGCGCAGCCGGATGTGTGTCATTTCGCACAGTCTGGGCGCCGTGTGCCCGCGCGACCGGCCAAGGGTCCGCTTGTTCGCCCCTGGCGCGCTTCTTGCACTGGCGGCCCGCGAGGGGAGCCGGGAGCGCTCCCTCCGTCCACCGGATTCAGCGAGGTCGCAGTGAACCCTGAAATCCAGAGCGTCGCGCAGGCAGGGCCCGAGCCCTACGACGACGCGATCGTGAAGAAGTTCTTCATCGTGACCATCCTCTGGGGCATCGTCGGGATGCTGGTGGGCGTGTGGATCGCGCTCGAGCTGGCGTACTGGCCGGCGAACGCAGGGGTCTCCTTCCTCTCCTTCGGCCGCCTGCGCCCGCTGCACACCAACGCCGTGATCTTCGCGTTCACCGGCAACGCGCTGTTCACCGGCATCTACTACTCGATGCAGCGCCTGCTGAAGACGCGGATGTTCAACGACACGTTGTCCAACCTGCACTTCTGGGGCTGGCAGGCCATCATCGTCGCCGCCGCCATCACGCTGCCGCTGGGGCTGACCCAGGGCAAAGAGTACGCCGAGCTGATCTGGCCCATCGACCTGGCCATCGCGGTGGTCTGGGTGATCTTCGCCGTCAACTTCTTCGGCACGCTGGCCATCCGCAAGGTGCAGCACCTCTACGTGGCGATCTGGTTCTACATGTCGATGGTCATCACCATCGCGGTGCTCCACATCACCAACAACCTCGCCCTACCGGCGACGCTGACGCGCTCCTATCCGGTCTTCGCGGGGATGACGGACGCGCTGGTGCAGTGGTGGTACGCCCACAACGCCGTGGGCTTCCTGCTGACCACGCCGATGCTCGGGATGATGTACTACTTCCTGCCCAAGGCGGCGAACCGGCCGGTCTACAGCTACCGGCTCTCCATCGTCCACTTCTGGTCGCTGGTCTTTCTGTACATCTGGGCGGGCCCGCATCACCTGCTCTACTCGGCGCTGCCCGACTGGGCGCAGACGCTGGGGATGGTGTTCTCGGTCGCGCTGATCGCGCCCTCCTGGGGCGGGATGCTGAACGGTCTGCTCACCCTGCGCGGGGCCTGGGACCGGCTGCGCACGGATCCGGTGCTCAAGTTCTTCGTCGTGGCCGTGACCTTCTACGGAATGTCCACCTTCGAAGGCCCGATGATGTCGATCCGGGCGGTCAACTCGCTGTCGCACTACACCGACTGGACCATCGGCCACGTCCACAGCGGCGCGCTCGGCTGGGTGGGCATGGCGGTGATCGCGA
>CAZKWG010000177.1:0-11765 GCA_964556105.1 uncultured Enterobacterales bacterium
GCTCCGCGGCCAGAAACAACTAGCCAACCCTCGCCCACGGCGAGGGTTGGCTACCGGCTCTCCCAGTCCTCGCGCAGCAGCTCGGCGACGGGCTCCCAGCTCGAGAAGCCGATGTTCGCGTAGATCAGGTTCATCTCCGGATCGACCACCAGCCAGACGGGGTAGCCGAAGTCCTCGCCCGTGAACGTCTCGGAGAATTCCGGGAACAGCGCGTAGGCGAAGCCGCGGTCATAGAGGACCGGGTCGAGGAGGCCATAGTCGCTGACCCAGGCGTTGAGCGTGTCCTCATCGGGCGTGCTCATGGGGTCGGCGAGGCCGTTGCCCAGCAGCGAGACGACGAAGACGGAGATGCCCTCCTCCTCCATCTGGGCCTTGAAGGCCTCGGCCTCGCTCGCCATGCTGCGGCAGGGGCCACAGTCGGGCTGCGAGCTGTCGATGATCAGGTATGAACCGTAGAGATCCCAGAGGGCGAGATCGTCCCCGCACTGGTCCTTCAGCCGGACATTGGGGAAGGTGCCGCCCTCGGTGAGCGTGTAGTCCAGGGTCAGCGTGCCGGGGTCGTTCTGCGGCCAGCCGCAGGCGTAGGGCTCGGTGCGCGGGGCCCAGGGATCTTCGAGCAGGATCTCGGGATCGCGCGCATAGCGCATCGTGCCGCTGGCGGAGAGGGTCATGGCGCCGCCGGCCGTCAGCGTGTACTCGCTCTCCCAGGCGATGGCGATGTCCGCGTCCTCCGCGGCCACGATCTCGGTGAGCTGCCCCATCGCGCCCTGGTCGCGGCCGCTGCGGTAGAACCAGCCGTCCTCGTCCACGCCCCACATCTCGACGCGATCTCCGGCGTCCTCCTCGCCGAAGACGGAGGCGTAGCAGTCCAGGCCGTCCGTCATGGTGGAGACGCCGCGGGTGATGATCTCGCACTCGGGGCAGAGATAGTCCAGGTCCAACGCCTGCACACCGGAGAAGCTGCGACTGTAGCTGCAGTCGGTGTAGCCGTTGGCCTCGCCCTCCTCGTCGAAGGTGAGCGCCCAGGTGGCGACGCCTTCGAGCACGAAGGCCTCGATGGTGCCGTCCTCGCCCCACCAGGTGTCGAGGCCGGTCTCCTCACCTTCTCCCTCCCCTTCTCCTTCGCCCGTGGCCAGGCCGGTCTCGCCGCTGTCCTCGCCCTGGACGTCTTTGTCTTCGGCAGCGTCGGTGCACGCAGAGAGGAGCAGGAAGAAGCAGAGCGATCGCATGGGGGGCTCCGATGGAAGCGGGGGTACACGAGCACTATAGCCTGAGCGCTCAGCATCATCTTGACCAGACGGCGCGACGACGCCCGGCCCACGGCGTTACCAGACCTCTCGATGAACGAGAACCGGACGCGCCTCCTGCTCCTGGTCGGCCTGACGCTGGCGGTCCTCTCCGCGCACGTGAGCCACTACTGGCCTTATATCTCGGACGACGCCTTCATCTCGCTGCGCTACTCGGAGCGCCTCCTGGACGGCAAGGGCCTGACCTGGGCGGACGACCAGCGGGTGGAGGGCTACTCGAACCTGCTCTGGGTGCTGCTCGTCGCCGTCCTGGGCCTGGGCCTGGACCTGATGAGCGCCGCCCGGCTGCTGGGAGCGCTGGGGATCGGCGCCACGATCGCCGCCGCGATCTGGGCCTTCGGCGGGCGAAAGCAGGCGCAGCTCCTCGGGGCGGGCGTCGCGGGGCTGGGGCTCGCGCTGTCGGGGTCGATCGCCGTCTGGACCATCGGCGGGCTGGAGCAGCCTCTGCTCATCGGGCTGCTGGCCTGGGCGATCGTCCTGTTGCAGCGTGGCGCGGGCCAGCCCTGGTCGCGACCGGCGGAGATCCTGCTGCCTGGCGCGCTGCTGGCCGGAGCCTGCCTGACGCGGCCCGACGCGCCCCTGCTGGTGGGGATGGTGGGGATCGGCGTGCTGGTGGCGCGCGGGGTCCGGCGGGAGATGGCGCGCCCTATCGCCTTGCTGGCGCTGCTGCCGGTGGTGGCGGTCCTGGGACAGCTCGCCTTCCGCCTGATCTATTACGGGGACTACGTCCCGAACACGGCCCACGTCAAGGTGGCCTGGACGGCGGCGCGGATTCGCACCGGCGTGGAGTATGTGCTGCCCTGGATGCTCGGGCACGCGCCGCTGGTCCTGCTCAGCGGGGTCGCGCTGGCCGGCGCGCGCGAGGACCTGCTCCTGCGGGCGCGGCTGCTCATCGTCGGGCCGGCGACCCTGGCCTGGCTCATCTACATGGTGGGCGTGGGCGGCGACATCTTCCCCGCCTGGCGGCAGCTGCTCCCGGCGGTGCTGGGCTTCTCGCTGATGGCGGGAGAGGGCGCCATCGTCCTGGCTCGCCGGGGCGAGCGCCTGGCGATGGGTATGGTCGGCGGGCTGCTGGCGCTGATGCTGATCGTGCAGGTCCGCCAGGAGGAGAACCGCCGCGCCCTGGACGAGCGCTGGGAGTTCGACGCGCTGGCCATCGGCGAGACCCTCCGCCTCGCCTTCGCCGAGCAGGCGCCCCTGCTCGCGGCGCAGGCGGCGGGCGCCCTCCCCTACGCCACGAGGTTCCCGGCCCACGACATCCTCGGCCTGAACGACCGCTACCTCGCCACGCACCCTCCCAAGGACCTCGGCGAGGGCTTCATCGGCCACGAGCTCGGCGACGCCGACTACACCCTGGGCTTTGAGCCCGACCTGATGAGCTTCTGCAATATCGTAGGCAAAAAGGACTTCTGTTTCAACTCCGGGCGCGACATCTCCAAAGACCCTCGCTTCAAGAAGGAGTATGTGCGCGTCCAGGTGCGGGGCACCGACCCGGTCGAGACCACGGGCAAGATCTGGTTCTGGCGCGAGAGCCCGAAGGTCGGCCTGAAGACCGAGGGCGGCACCGTCACCGTGCCCGGCTGGCTGTTTGGCTCGAGCGCCGAGGCGGTCGCGGCGCTGAACGCGGAGGGGCGCTTCGGCCTCGCGCTCGAGAAGGGCGGCGTGGGCACCTTGGAGGGCGTCCGCCTGAGGCCCGGCCGCTGGAAGGCCCGCGTCGAGGGCAGCGGCGGCGTTCGCCTGGTGGTGGAGCCCGAGGAGCGCGTCACGGCCAGCGAGCCCGAGGGCAAGGTCCTGGTCTTCGAGGTCAAACGCCAGGAGCAGCAGGACCGCACCAGCATCGACCTCAAGCTGCGGGCGAAGAAGGACGACGCCTTCGTCGAGCGCGTCATCCTCAAGCGCGAGCGGGACTGAGCCCGAGCGACCTGCAGCCCGAGCGCCCTACAGCCCGAGCGCCTCGAAGACGAAGACCACGCCCGCCGAGGAGCCGGCGCGATCGTCCTCGGTCGCGGAGATGAAGATGCGATCCCCCACCGCGTCGCCCACCGCGCCGCCAAACTGCACGGCCGAGCCGATCTTCGCCGAGACGTCGTCGCCGTACACGGTGGCGTAGGCGTCGTCGGCGCCGTAGTCGCCGTCCAGGAAGGGGCCCAGGTAGAGGTAGGCGGCCCCCGCGTCGGCGGCGTCCGAGTAGTCCGCGCCGGGCGCCGAGACGAGCAGGTCGAAGGTCCCGTCTCCGTCCGCGTCGCCGTCGCCGGCCACGCCCGTGCCCATGCTGGCGCCGGCGGCGTCGCCCAGGAAGCGCGCCCCCAGGCCGGATACCGAGCCCGCGGTGACTGGCCCGTAGACCAGATAGGCGGCCCCCGCGTTCTCCCCGGTCTCGTCGTTGCCCAGCGCGCCGATCACCAGATCATCGTAGCCGTCGCCGTCCACGTCCCCGGCGGGGTTGACCTTGTTGCCGAAGTTGTCCCCGGAGGCCTCGCCGTAGAGGATGTCGGAGACATCGCCGATGTCGTTCGTCCCGTCCGCGTAATCGCTGATGACGTAGACGCAGCCGACGCTCGAGCCGAGCGCGTCGGAGGTGCACGCCTTGTTGCCGACCGCCAGATCGTCCACGCCGTCGCCGTCCACGTCGAAGCCGGTGGCCAGGATGCCGCCGATGCCGTCGCCCGCGGTGTCGCCGTCGATCGTGGCGTCCGCGTCCTCGACGTTGATGTCCGAGCTGGACGCGTCGACGGGCCCGAGCATGACGAACACGCCGCCCGTGTTGCCCCCCGCCGATCCGTCGTGGGTCCCCGCTCCCAGGATCAGGTCCAGGGACCCGTCGTCGTCGAGGTCGGAGGCGCCCTCCACCCCGAGCCCGAGGCGCTGGAACTGGTAGCTGCCGACATAGCGGGCGTCATAGTCGGTCTTCAGGCTCAGCTCGCCCGAGAGCGGCCCGAAGAGGACATACGCGCCGCCGCGCTGGGTGCCCGACGGGGTCTGCGTGAAGCGGATCGCGCCGACCATGACGTCGTCATAGCCGTCCTCGTCCAGATCGGCCGCGGCGGAGCTCGACCCGGCGCGATCGTCGAGCGAGTCCGCGCCGTTGATCACCACGCCGACGCTGTCCGCGCCGACCTCCCCGCTGTCGAGCTCGCCCAGGCCGATGTAGACCGCGCCGACATCGGTGTCTACCGAGTCGGCGAGGGGCGCGTTCATCAGCAGATCGGGCTCGCCGTCGCCGTCGATGTCCGCCGGACCCGCCATCGCGTTGGCGAAGGAGTGGTTGGCTCCCTCTCCGGTGATGATGGTGTCGGCGTTCGACGCCGTGATCTCACATCCGTCCGGGAGGCCGTTGCAGTCGCTGTCTACGCCGTCATTGCAGGTCTCGGTCGCCCCAGGGAAGACCTGGTCGTCCCCGTCATCGCAGTCGTCGGCCGTCGGCCCGTAGCCATCCGGCTGCGCGCAGGAGGTGGTGAAGCTCGTCTCGCCGCCGTAGCCGTCCAGGTCGAGATCGGCGTACCAGGTGGTCGCGTCCGTGGCCCCGTCCTCGTCGACGAGATCGTCGCAGTCGTTGTCCAGCTCGTCGCAGATCTCGTCCGCGTCTGGGTTGATCGAGGCGCCAAACGCCGTGCCGTCGTCGTAGCAGTCCCCGCCGATGGTCGAGTAGGCCTCCGGCAGCTCGCAGGCGGTGATGGTGAAGTCGTCCAGCCCGTAGCCGTCGCCGTCGGCGTCCACGTAGAAGATCTCCACGCCCTCCGCGTCCGAGCCGTCGGCCTCCCCGTCACAGTCGTCGTCCACGCCGTCGTTGCAGCGCTCGGTGGCGCCCGGGTTCACCTCGAAGACCGCGTCGTCGCAGTCGTCGTCGGTCGCCGCGTAGCCGGCCGGCAGATCGCAGGCGATCATCGTGGCGTCGGGAACCCCGTAGCCATCGCCGTCCGCGTCGCTGTACCAGACGCTGACGTCCAGCGCCGAGTCCTCGTCGGTCTCGCCGTCGCAGTCGTTGTCCGAGCCGTCGCACAGCTCGTCGGCGCCGGGGTAGGCGTTGTCGTCGGTGTCATCGCAGTCGTCCTGGTTGGCCACGAAGCCCGAGGGCTGCTCGCAGGCGATCTCCTCGTAGCGGTCGGACCCGTATCCGTCGGTGTCGTAGTCGATGTACCAGGCGTCCGCGTCGAGCGCGTCGTCGTCCACGTCCCCGTCGCAGTCGTCGTCCACCCCGTTGCAGGTCTCGTCCGCGCCGGGGTAGGCGTCGCCGTTGCTGTCGTCGCACTCCAGGCAGGCCGGGTAGCGGTCGCCGTCGGCGTCGGTGTAGCCGACCGAGCCGTCACAGTTGTAGTCATTGGGGTCCGAGCAGTCGTCCTCCGGCGCGCCCGGAAAATAGCTGGTGTCCAGGTCATCGCAGTCGCCCGCGACCGCGACGTAGCCCTCTGGCTGCGCGCAGGCCTCCAGCGTGTCCGTCTCGTCGCCGTAGCTGTCGCCGTCGTCGTCCTGGTACCAGGTGGCCTGGGTCAGCCCGTCGTCGATGTCCCCGTCGCAGTCGTTGTCCACGCCATCGCAGGCCTCCACGGCGTCCGGGTTCACCGCCGCGTCGTCGTCGTCGCAGTCCACGTCCGAGGCGAAGCCGTCTCCGTCCTCGTCCGTGGCGATCACGCCGGTCTCCCCTTCCTTGTCGCCGTTGCAGCCGGCCAGGATGAGGAGGGTCAGAAGGGTCTGAGCAGGGAACCAACGCATAGGCGCCTCCGAGCGACAGGCGTGTGATGATTAGAAGATAGCGCAGGGTAGACCCAGCGCATCCCTTGCTGCCGAGACATGACCGAGCCTTTACAGGACCTCGGCCGCGCGAGCCCCCCCTATGAGCCGGCGCCCCGGCCGGTTAAGCCGAGGGCTCTCTGTGGAGCCGCCCATGTCGCAGCCGCTGGTCGAGTGTGTCCCGAACTTCTCCGAAGGCCGCGATCAGGCCGTCATTGACGCCATCGCCGAGGCGATCCGCGGCGTCGAGGGTGCCCTGCTGCTGGACGTGGACCCGGGCAAGGCGACCAACCGCACCGTGATGACCTTCGTGGCGCCGCCGGAGATCGCGCTGGAGGCGGCCTTTCGCGCCATCCAGGTCGCCGCGCAGAAGATCGACATGCGCTCCCACAAGGGCGAGCATCCCCGCATCGGCGCCACCGATGTCTGCCCCTTCGTCCCGCTCCAGGGGATCGATCTCGAGGGCTGCGCCGCGCTCGCCCGCCGCCTGGGAGCCCGCGTGGCCGACGAGCTGGGCATCCCGGTCTACCTCTACGAGGCCGCCGCGAGCCGGCCGGAGCGCACCAACCTCGCCGACATCCGGGCTGGCGAGTACGAGGGCCTGGCCGCGAAGCTCTCCGATCCGCTCTGGGCGCCGGACTTCGGGCCCGCCGCCATGAACGCCAGCGCCGGGGCCACCGTCATCGGCGCCCGCCCCTTCCTGATCGCCTGGAACGTGAACCTGAACACGCGCGACAAGCGCAAGGCGACCCGCATCGCCGGCATCATCCGCGAGCAGGGCCTGCCCCGCCGTGATGAGAGCGGTCAGATCGTCCGCGACGCGGACGGCCAGCCGCTGCGCGACCCCGGGCTGTTCCGGCACGTCAAGGCCATCGGCTGGTACATCGCCGAGTACGATCGCGCCCAGATCTCCATCAATTTCACCGACTGGACGGTCTCGCCGCCGCACCTGGTCGTGGACGAGGTCCGCCGCCTCGCCGACCAGGAGGGCGTGGTCGTCACGGGCTGCGAGCTGGTGGGGCTCATCCCCTTGGACGCCATGGTGCAGGCCGGACGCCACTACCTGTGGCGCCAGGGGGCGAACCCGGGAGCGCCCGAGTCCGAGCTGGTGGAGGTCGCCGTGCGCTCGCTGGGGCTGCGCGATCTCGGCAGCTTCGACCCCGATCAGCGCATCATCGAGCGGCGAATCCGCAAAGACGGCCGTCTGGTCACGCAGACCCTGCGCCAGTTCACCGACACGCTCTCGTCCGCGGCCCCTGCCCCGGGTGGCGGCTCGGTCTCGGCCCTCTGCGGCGCCCTCTCGACCGGCCTCACCGCCATGGTCGGCGCCCTGACCACCGGCAAGAAGGGCTACGAGTCCGACTGGGCGGCCCACAACGAGAACGCCGTCCGCGCTCAGGCGCTGCGCGAGGCCTTCCTGGCCGACATCGACGCGGACACCGCCGCCTTCGACGCCGTCATGGCCGCCTTCGGCGCGCCGAAGAAGACGCCCGCGGAGCAGGCCGCGCGCCAGGCCGCCATTCAGGCCGCCACCCTCGAGGCCACGCTGGTCCCGCTCCGCGTGCTGGAGCGCTGTGTGGAGGCGGTCAGCCTCGCCGAGCTGGCCCTGCGCGGCAACGCCAACGCGCGCTCCGACGCCGGCGTCGCCACGTTGACCGCCCGCGCGGCCGCGGAGGGCGCCTGGTACAACGTGGCGATCAACCTGGCCGGGCTCGAGGACGAGACCACCCGGAAGGCGCTGCGCGCGCGGGCCGACGCCGCGCTCACGCAGGTCGACGCGGCCGCCACCCGCCTCAGCGCCTCCTTGCGCGCCGAGCTCTGAGCGCGGAGCGCGGACGGCGGTTCTCTTTCAGACCGTCTTTCACGCTGTATCCCAGGTCGCCGCGAGGTAGGCCACCTCGCCTTGAAGCTGAACGCCTGCCGCCGGGACATCGACGGTCGGCGAGAACAGGCGCCCACGGCGCACATCCAACACACAGAAGCTGGTCCCCGCCGGACAGGACGCGCCGAGCGCCTCCTCCATCAGGCGGAACACGACGTCGAGAACACGCTTCTCCAGCGGATCATCGCGGAACCAGATCTTGATGACGCAAGGGCGTCCGTCGATAAACAGACCAAGATCCGGATTGACCAGGATCGAGACGTCCCCGCAGACCCAAGGGACGCGACCAGGCTCGAACCAGCGCGCGCGCTTTCGGCCCAGCCAACCCCGATAGCTGTCCGCGACGACCGAGAGCTCGAGCTGAACGCGCTCGTCCTCGACGCGGACCAGCGCGGCGTTGAGCACCTCGTCGATCTCGCGCCGATCGGATCCGGCCCGATGTCCGGCGATGATCGCCTCCCTGAGCGGGCGGTAGTAGTCGAAGCTGGGCCGATAGGGAGGGCGCCGCTTCAGCCGCCGGACCTTGGTCAGCTTGGATGGACCGGCCTTGTTGACGAAATCCAGAAAGTCGGAGAGGGTGATCTGTACCATGGCCCTTCCTGGCGCGGAGATGTCCATCCCAACGAGAACGTTGGGTACGATTGGACCGCGCCCATACAAGATATCTCTTCTCGATCGAACCCACAACCTGAACACGCGACTCACTTAGCAAGGTTACACCTATACTATTATCACACCCGAGCTTGCTCCTGTCTGATTTGAGGACATTTTATGTCCTCAAGTGAGTCCTCCAGGGTCAGTCCACGCTTCTCGCGCAGGGCTTGTTCCGGTCAAGAAGTCGGTTAGCCTGTCGAACCAGCTGATGCAGAACCGCAAGCCACGCTCAACCTTCTCAGAGGCCCCGATGATCCGATCGACCACGCGATCCTCCCGACTCCTCGCGCTCACGCCGCTGCTCGTCCTCGCGGGGCTGGCGCGCCCCGCCCAGGCGGCCGACGGCGACTGCGACGTCGACACCACGACGGTCACCACGGGCGACTTCACCACCTCCACCACGCCGGAAGGCTGGGTCATCGGCCGCGACGCCTACCTGACGGCGGGCGTGATCGACGACGAGGGCTCCGGCTGGCTGCGCCTCACGGACGCCTCGACCAGCCAGGTGGGCTACGCCTTCGCCGACACCGCCATCGACTCCTGCAGCGGCGTGGTCTTCGCCTTCGAGTACACCGCCTGGGGCGGCACCGGCGCGGACGGCTTCAGCGTCTTCCTCTTCGACGGCAGCTACGACAGCACCACGTTCTCCATCGGCTCGACCGGCGGCTTCCTGGGCTACGGCGGCATGGAGAGCGCCTACCTGGGGGTGGGCATCGACGAGTACGGCAACTTCATGAACTTCCTCGGCAGCGAGGGCTTCGCGAAGAACGCCATCTCCGTCGCCGGGTCGGCAGCCGCCTCCTGGGAGATCATCGACAGCACCGGCGCTTTTGGCGTCTCGGACTGGGACGGCTCGAGCTCGCGACCCAGCGAGACCAGCGCGTATTACCAGCAGCTCTTCGTCGTGCTCCAGCCGGTGGACGCCGGGGGCTACGACGTCACCCTCTACCTGCGTGCCGGCGACGCCTCGGTGCCCACCGAGCTGCTCAGCACCACGACCACCGAGATCGCCCCCGAGACGCTGAAGCTGGGCTTCGCCGCCTCGACCGGCTCGCTGACCAACGTGCACGAGGTGGGCGAGGTCGGCTTTCAGCCCATCGCCGATCGCGATCTGGCGGATGTGGCGGTGAACCTCTCGGCGGACGTGGAGAGCGCCGACCCGGGCGACACGGTCACCTACACGATGGAGGTCTCCAACCGCTGGGCCGAGGCCGCCGAAGACGTCGGGCTCGCGCTCAGCCTGGACGACTCGCTGGACGACGTGAGCTGGACCTGCACGGCCAGCGGCGGCGCCACCTGCCCGGCGGACTCCGGCACCGGCGCCCCCTCCGCGACGGTTGACCTGCCCTCGGGCAGCAGCCTGACCTATGTGGTCACGGGGACCGTCGCCTACACGAGCCCGGACCCGCTCGAGGCCACCGGCTCCGCCACCCTCGCCGACACCTACGTGGACCTCGCTCCCGTGGACAACAGCGAGACCGTCTCGATCACCGTCAACGTCGTGGACGGCGGGCTGGACGGCGACGCCTACCCGGACGAGGTGGACGAGGACGACGACAACGACGGCATCCTGGACTTCTCCGAGCCCGTCTATGGCGACCTGGACGGCGACGGCGTCGCCAACGAGGACGATCTGGACACCGACGGCGACGGCGTCAGCGACACCTGGGAGGCCGGCTACGGCGACTACGACACCGACGATGACGGCCGCATCGACGGCGACGTGACCGACCTGGGCATCCCCGAGGCGATCGCCGACGGCGAGGGCACCATCGACTGCGGAGGCGTCAGCTCGCTGCTGGAGAACGCGGGCTTCGAGGACCCTTATGTCGGCGGCTTCGCCTTCGTGGACCAGGGCAGCGTGCCCGGCTGGAGCACCACGGACAGCACGGGCCTCATCGAGCTCTGGGGCGTCGAGATGGGCGTCTCGCTGCTGGAGGGCGCCCAGTTCGCCGAGCTGAACGCCTATTACGCGGCCGAGCTCTACCAGGAGCAGGTCACCGAGGCGGGCGTCGAGTACGTCCTGGTCGTCGGTCACCGCGGCCGCGCCGGCACCGACACCGCCCGCTTCCTGCTGGACGGCGTCGAGATGGACACCTACACCGACGACGCGACGGCCTGGGGCGTCTACCTCAGCACGTTCACCGGCACGGGCGAGAGCACGCGCATCGGCTTCGAGGCCGTCAGCACCGCCACGGGCGACGAGTCCGTCGGCAACTTCTTCGACGTCATCGGCGTCTACGAGAAGTGTGAGTACCCGGACTGGGACAGCGACGGCACGCCCGATCACATCGACGTAGACGACGACGGCGACGGCATCAACACCCTGCTCGAGGACGCCGACGGCGACGGTGACCCGCGCAACGACGACACGGACGGCGACGGCGACCCCAACTATCTGGACCTGGACGCCGACGGCGACGGGGTGAGCGACGCCGACGAGGTCAGCGTCTACGGCACCGATCCCACGAGCAGCGACACCGACGCCGACGGCCTCAGCGACGGCGAGGAGATCGACGATCTGGGCACCGACCCGGCCAATGACGACACGGACGGCGACGGGCTCTCCGACGGCGAGGAGGCCCTCGATCTCGGCACCGATCCGCTCGACCCCGACACCGACGGCGACACGCTCTCGGACGGCGACGAGGTCGACACCCACGGCACCGATCCGCTGGACGAGGACACCGACGGCGACGGCCTCAGCGACCCGACCGAGCTGAACGAGACCACGACGGACCCCACCGTGGCGGACTCGGACGGCGACGGGCTCTCCGACGGCGACGAGGTCTACACCTACAGCACCGACCCGAAGGACACCGACTCGGACGACGACGGGCTCTCGGACGGCGACGAGGTCTACACCTACGGCACCGATCCGACCAACCCCGACTCGGACGGCGACACGCTCTCGGACGGCGACGAGGTCAACACCCACGGCACCGACCCCGCCAACGCCGACACCGACGCCGACGGGCTGGATGACGGCGCCGAGCTCAACACGCACGGCACCGACCCCACCAACCCCGACACCGACGGCGACGCGCTCAACGACGGAGACGAGATCGGCACCCACGGCACCGACCCGCTGGACGCCGACACCGACGACGACGCGCTCAACGACGGGGACGAGGTCGGCACCCACGGCACCGATCCCACCAACCCCGACACCGACGGCGACGCGCTCTCCGACG
>CAZKWG010000178.1:0-11747 GCA_964556105.1 uncultured Enterobacterales bacterium
CCGCGCGCTCACCCGCGAGTACGGGCTCACGCGGGTGGACGGGGTGCGGCTGAAGGGCGTGGCCGAGGCGCTCACCGTCTTCCGCCTGCACTCCCGCTCTTCGCTGGATCGGGTCCAGGAGACGACGGCCCCGCGCGTGGCGTTGATCGGGCGCCGCGCCGAGCTGGAGACCCTGCGCGCCCTGCTGGACAGCACATCGGAGGAGGGCGGGCGCATCGCCCTCGTGGACGGCGAGGCCGGCATCGGCAAGACCAGCCTGGCCGCCAGCCTCGCCAACGAGGCGCGCCTCTCGGGCTTCCAGACGCTCACGGGCGCCTGCTTCTCGTTCGAGATGTACACCCCCTTCTTCCCTTGGAAGGATCTGCTCGGCCGCCTGATCGAGCTGGACCCCCTCGAACGAAAAGAAGCGGCGCTCGGTCGGATTCGTGGGGCTCTCCTCGACGTGGACGAGCACGGCGCGCCCTGGGCTCCCGTGCTGGCGGGCGCGCTGGGGATCACGGTCGAGGAGGAGCCGCTGACGCGCAGCCTGGACGCGCGCAGCAAGCACCAGCGCATCTTCGAGCTGATCGCCAGGCTCATCGAGCGCCACGCCCAGCGCGGCCCGCTCCTGCTGCTCGTCGAGGACGTGCACTGGGCGGACAAGGCCAGCCTCGAGCTGCTCGAGCACATCGGCGGGCGCATCGAGACGCTGCCCGTCCTCATGCTGCTCACCACCCGTCCCAGCGAGAACCTGCGCAACCTGCGCGCGCTGGCCTGGTTTCACCCCATCGAGCTGACCCGCCTCTCCTCGCCCGAGTCGGTGGAGCTGGTGCGCGCCCGCCTGCCGCTGGAGCTGCCCAACCTCGGCCTCGAGCAGCTCATCCTCTCCAAAGCACAGGGAAATCCTTTCTTCATCGAGTCCATCGTCCGCGGCCTCACCGAGCGCTACGGGCGCGGCACCCTGGGCGGCTCCATCGCGATCCCCGAGGATCTCGCCGAGATCACCATCCCGGACTCCATCCAGGACGTCGTGCTGGGGCGCCTCGACCGGCTGGCGATGAGCGACCAGACGCTGGTGAAGGCGGCCTCGATCATCGGGCGCGTGTTCACGCTCGACGAGGTGCTGCCCCTGCTGCCGCCGGGCTATGGCGCGGCCGAGGCCCAGGAGGCCATCACGCGCCTGTCCGAGCTCGGGCTGATCGTCGTGGAGAACGAGACGCCGCTGGTGCTGGCCTTCCAGCACGTCCTCATCCAGAACGTCGCGTACAACGCCCAGCTCCTCTCGAACCGCGCCGAGCTGCACCGCCGCTTCGCCGTCGCGCTGGAGAGCCGCGCCCAGGACGCGCGCGCGGGCCGCGCCGGGCTCCTGGCGGTGCACTACCTCGCGGGAAATGACACCCGCAAAGGGCTCATCTACACGCTGATCGCCGCGCGCAGCGCCCGCGAGCAGTACGCCAACCGCGACGCCGTCCACCACTACGAGCGCGCCATCGAGCTGCTGGACGCCGAGCGCCCGCCGGACAAGGTCGAGCTGGCCACCGTGCGGCGCGAGCTGGCCCAGACCCTGCTTCAGGAGGGCAGCTACACGGACGCCGTGCGCCTGCTGGAGACCTGCCTGTCCGAGGCCAGCGCGCGCTCGGAGAAGGCCGACGTCTACGAGGGGCTGGGGCGCGTCTACCAGGAGATGGGCGAGCTGGGCCTGGCCACCGTGGCGCTGGAGACCAGCCTGCGCCTGAGCGGGCGACGCACGCCGCAGACCCTCCTCGGCCTGGGCGTGCAGATCGTCTGGCAGGGGCTCAAGGTGGTCTGGGGCGACGTCTTCGGGTGGCGGCCCACGCGCGAGAAGGCCAGGGTTGAAGCCCAGCTCGAGCAGCTCGCCACGCTGATCTCCATGATCCGCATCTACTATTTCGTAGACGCGGCCAAGCTGGCCTGGGCGACGCTGAGCGCGCTCAACCTCGGGCGACGCACCGGATCGGACTATGGGCACAGCGTCGCGCTGACCTTCTACGGCACCCTGCTCTCGGCCGCCGGCCTGCTGGAGAAGGCGCCCCGCGAGACCCAGCGCGGGCTCGAGCTGGCGCAGAAGGCCGGGGATCCCGTCGCCGAGGCCACGGCCGTCAGCCGGCTCGGCACCTGCGCCACCTTCGCCAACCAGCTCGAGGCCGGCGTCGCCTACGCCGTGGACGCCGTGCGCCGCTTCCGCGACGTCGGCGAGATGTGGGAGATCCAGACGGCGATCATGCTGCGCGCCGTCACCTGGTTCCTCCAGGCGGAGCTGGATCTCGCGCTGAAGAGCTTCCTGGAGATGGCCGCCGTCGCGCGCGTGCTCAACGCCCGCCGTCATCAGGCCTGGAGCCATGGCTGGGCGCCCATGTGCCGCTACCTGCTGGGCCGCTCGGACGCCGAGGCCGCGCGCCTGGAGCTGGAGGAGGGCCTGGCCGCGAGCATGCAGATGCAGGACCAGGCCAACATCTGCACGGCGAACAACCACCTGGCCAACCTCGCCGTGCGCGAGGGCGACGTCGAGGGCGCCGCGCAGATGGCGGTGCAGGCCTTCGACGCCGTCTGGGCCTACCACGTCATGGTCCCCTTCTGCCAGAAGGGGCTGATCGACGCCGCGGAGGCGGCCCTCTTCGCGCTGGAGCGCGGCGCGGTCTCGGTCCCGCGCGGCAGGCTGCAGCGCATCGTCCTTCTCTGCCGCCTGAAAGCGGCGGCCGTGGGCAGGCTCTACCCCTATCTTCGTGGCCCGGCGCTGCGGATCAAGGCGCGCGATCTCGCGCGGCGGCGGGGAGCGGCGGCGGCCGAGCCGGTCTTCGACCGGGCGCTGGCCGTGCTGGCCGCGAGCCCGAACCCCTGGGAGTACGCCGTCTGTCTGCTGGACGCGAGCGAGGCCCTGCCCCACCGCCGGGAGCCGCTGCGATCCGCGGCGCGGGCGATCTTCCAGGAGAAGGGGCTGCTGGCCGAGATCCGGCGGATGGAGCGGGGCCTCTGAGCTAGGGCTCCCCGCCCTCCGCCGCCGGACCTGGGATCGTGAAGGTGAGCTCCGACCGACCGTGGTGCACGACCTCCCGAGGACCATGAGCGGACTCGTGGCGCGCAGACCGAGGAGATTTAGCGCACGTTCATATCATATATTTGCGCGAACAGACCCGATGCACATCTCTATGGATGACGCTTGTCGACAGGCGGCACTCTGCTACACTCCAGATCGTGGAGTCACGCATGTTCACCCGATCCCTCCTGCAGCCCTCCCGGAAGTCCTCGTCCTGGGCCGCTTCGAGGGCGACCTTCACGCCCTCCCGAGCGCCGAGCCCTCCGCTGATGGACTTCGCCAGCGTCCGCGTGAGCGCAGCGCCCGAGGGCAGGTCTCAGGCGAAGCTGGTGATCGGACAGCCCGGCGACCGCTTCGAGCGTGAGGCGGACGCGGTCGCTGATCGTGTGATGCGTGAGGAAGATCCAGCCTTGTCCCTGAGCCGGCCGGCCTCTGGCATTCAAAGGGCGTGCGACAGCTGTCAGGAAGAGGACGAGAAGGTCCGGATGCAGGCGCTGGGGGAGGGCGAGAAGGACGAGGAAGAGAGCGTCATGGCCAAGGCGGCCTCGTCTGGGCTCGGCGCGGCGATGAGCGCAGAGAGCGCGACGGGGATTCAGCGGTCGCGGGGTGGTGGCGCGCCCCTGGACCGAGCCCTTCGCGGCGATCTCGAG
The DNA here is from genome assembly GCA_964556105.1 of uncultured Enterobacterales bacterium. GTDB lineage: Bacteria > Myxococcota_A > UBA796 > UBA796 > CAZKWG01 > CAZKWG01. Next base: position 3,685 of record CAZKWG010000178.1, read on the forward strand.
CCGCGCTTCGGCCACAGCTTCGCCGATGTGCGCATCCACGCCGATCGCGAGGCCGCGTCCTTGTCGCGTTCTATCGGCGCGCGGGCGTTTACGATCGGCAGCGACGTCTTTTTCGGTGAACAGCAGTACCAACCGGACGCGCCGGACGGGCGCCGTTTGCTGGCGCACGAGCTCACACATGTCTTGCAGCAGCGCACGCTCCCGCAGCGGGTGCAGAGAGTACCTGACGAGGACGGGGTCGAAGATGAGCGCTACTCCTATGCGACCCACTGTGGCTGGATTGACTGGGGACACACCAATCCGACGTTCGCTCGTGGGTTGATCGGCCTCGTACGAGAGGCATCTCAACGAGTCAAGCGGCGCGAGACGCCCGTCAAGGCAGATGTCGAGGCCCCTGCGCTGGCCTCGGAGTCTAGCTGCGTCCCGGGGTACGACGCGGGCGAGCAGACCGCATCCCACACGGAGGCTCCGGTACAGGAGTTTGTCGAGCACGCCTCCGGTGTCATCGAGATCCGATTGGGAGGCTACGGCGTGAACAGCGCCGATGGCGCCCGTTTCGAGCCGCTGGTCAGCCAGATCCCGACCGCCAACGCGATTGTCGGGCGGGCAAGAGGGACCACATACTCCGTTCAGGTGAGCGGCTTCACGGACTGCGTAGGTTCCGAACGCCAGAACGCGGCGCTTCGCCAGCAAAGAGCGGTCGACATCGCTGGATGGCTCGCCATGGGCGCAACCAGGGCAGCGGCGAGCGGTGGCCCCTCGCTCATGAAGTTCACGCTTCGCCAGTTTCCACTGGATCGCTACCTCTCCACCAACGCCACGCGCGCGGGCCGCAAGAAGAACCGCGGCGCGCTGATTCAGCTGGTCCCCACAGTAGCTCCTGAGGATATCCGAACGCCTCGGATGGAGTCCCATGCCCCGGTGCTTGGCCTGATGAGCGGCGTGACGCTCGAGGCGGAGCTCACGCGCTCGCTGTCGGAGCCCGAGATCCTCAGCGTCGCATACGCGCTCTTCCTAAAGCAGTCTGCGGGCTTCGAGAGTCTTCAGGAGTGGACCGACTGGCTGGCAGCCTCCTCGTACTCGGAGGAGGATCTCCCTTCCAACAACATCAGCTTCTACCGCGCCGCTCGGGGCTACAGCAGTGACGAGGTCGAGACGCTCTGCGACGACTGGGGCGTCGAGCGCTCCCTGGAGAAGCTGGATGGCTATACGTTCCAGACGAACACGAGCTTCGAGGCGATTCGACTTCCGCCGGGCGGGGCCTGGCCCGCCGAGTTCCGCACCATCGCTCCGGCGAACGATGAGCTGGTGCGAGTAGTGGGCATCATCCTCGATACGGCGATCCGATCGGGTCGATGCGTATCGACAGGCGGAGGATGGACGTGTGAGTAGTCCTCGCAACGCGCTGACAAGGATTCGCCCGGGGCGTCTACGACCTGCCCAGGCCCTCATCGCCGCTGCGGCGCTGATCACCCTCGCATGGACCCTTCGCCTCGTGTTTGTCGACGATCTACGCTCATGGCGTTGGACGCCCACCTGGTGGCTTACGATCCGATCGTCGGTCATCCGCGACTTTCCCGTCGTCGATGCCATCCGCACCGCGCGCTTTGTCGCGTCGCAAGGAGATGGGCCGAAGCTCCCATCGGTGACCGTCAGCTATGAGTCGCGCGCGCTCCCCGACGAGATCAGGGCGCTCATCGAGCCCTGGCTCAGCTCACAGCGTTGTGAGGCTGTGTCCCGCTCCGCCCGCGAACAGCGCTGGACTTGTGTGGGCGAGGGTGAGCTCGAGTGGAGGATCGTCGAGACGAACGACGGTCCTGTCCGGGTTGTAGCCACACTCAGCTCCGACCTTTGAATGGGCTTACCCACGGGTACCGACCCTGTCCATCCTTACGGTCCACTCGACGGGCGGGCGGAGGCCGCGCAACCTGGCACCCCCAGGCCCTCACGGTGGCGCGCACAACGACGCGGTGGTCAGCGGCGCGACCGCATAGCCCAGCCTCGCAAGCGTCGTGTGATCCAGCTCCCCACCGCTCGCCCAGGCCGAGAGCTCGGCGCAAGCCTCTGCGGCGCTCGCTCCCCTTCGGAGATAGCGTCGAAACTGCCGCAGCGCGCTCACATAATCTGATCCCCGCTCCGAGTTCAAGCGCCGCTCCAGCGCCCTCAACGCGCGCCTGTCCTCCTCGGCCAGCAACACCGCGAGGCGCAAACCGGCAAAACCCTTGAGGTCACTCTGCGTGCTCAGCCCATCGACATTGGGCGTGTCCAGCAACGAAGGCTCCTCCAGGACACGCCGGTAGAGCGACTCGGCCAGCGCGCGATCACCGGCCTGTAGCGCCCGATCACCATCCTGCAACGCATGCAAGCGCTGATCGCTCGGCTCGTAGCGGGTGCTCTGCAAGGTGACGCTGCAGCCGTCCCAGGCCCAGCGCTCCTGTCGGTCCCGCTGCGCTGCGGGCTGACCTGCGCCGGCGGAATGGTACCGCCCCCCGACCAGGACCAACGCCGGGAGATCCTCATCCGCGCTCAACGTGAGGGAGCCCGATGGCATCTCCGCCCAGGGCGCCCCCCCGATCGGATCTCCATTCATCAGCGGCCGCAGGCCAGCGTCCTCGACACGAAAGACCTGAACCTGCAGCGTCGTGGTGTGGCCGCCTCGGATCTCGGCGCTGACCACCAGCTCCGGGCGGCCATCCCCGTCGACATCCAACGGATCTACGCCAAGCAGCGTCATGGACGGGTAGAGAGGCACGCTGAGCGCAGGGTTCACAGACGCGCCGAGAACCCAGAGCGCAGGCGGAGCGCCGTCGTGAGGGGCGCGCGCATGGAGCACCTGCTCCTCCACCCCAACCCCGTCCAGATCCGCCGACAGGATCGCGAGCGCCTCGTCCTCGCGCAGCAGCTCGGCGAGGAGCTCGACGCCCGCGCCTCGTGTCGCCGGGACCATCAAGGCCCAGGCGGAGACTCTCTCGTCGAGCGCAGGTGCTGGGAGCGGCGGTGACAGCGTGCAAGGCACAGCCTCTGCCAGCGCAATTCCGCCGCGCAAGAGCATCAACATCGCGCTCGCTCAGCCATGGATCGCGGAAGCGCCGTCTTGCTCAACCGGCATAGTTCTTGTTCGACCAGTACATGTTGGTATTACCAACCTGCCTGTAGATAAAAGCAGGATCAGCATCCTTCTTCCTCTTCATCATCCCGAGGATATCGGCCTGCCCATTCTGGTTTCCGAAGTAGAAGCCTTGACCGCCCGTAGGATCCGGGCGCGCGCCGCTGATCACGTCTGCGGCGATGAGCTGCGCCTGGTCGCTCGGATTGATCGTGCTCCTGTAGCCCTGAAACTGGTTCGGCTCGCTCACGATGGCCGAGTACGTAGCCCCCCAGCCATGCTCATAGCGGTTCCGAACGATCCAGGCGGCGCAGGTCATCCCTGCCTCTCCGAGCGTGTTCTGCTCACCCCAGATCATCCGCGCAAGATCCATTCTCTCGTTATCGGTAGGGGTTCGGTTGGACAACCGTAGATTGGCAACGGGCATCCAGCCCCACACGTTGACGGTGTCCGCCAGCCCGAGACCCTGCATGTGAGCGATCAGCCCTTCCGCGCGACGGGAGAGCGCGGCCAGGGGTACGTTCACGAGCTGCGCGTCCCCCTGCACGCCTCCCAGATACGTGACCGTGGCGCCGCGAACGAGCTTGCCCAGGACATTGGCGTCCGACGAGGCGCTCCAGCGGACATTGAGGCCGTTGGTACCTGTGCTGACGACCATCCCACCTTCACCGTTGTGTGGTGGCACCGGGCCTGCGGGCGGCCCCTTTGCCGGCACCTTGATCTGCTGCTTGGGTTGTAGCCTCGTCGGACTGGTGCCTGGATTCAAGGACTGGATCGCGCCCGTGGTCACCCCGTACCATGTGGCGAGCGCCGCGAAGCTGCTGCGGGCGTCGTCCAGCTCGTACACAAAATACGAGACACCCCCATCGCCTGTGTTGATGCCGCCGATCTGAGCACGTTGAACTGTGCCTGCAGGTGCCTGGCTGAGCCCATGCACCGGCTCGCCGCGCTGCTGAGCGACATGCGCGAGCTCGTGGGCGATCAGGCGCTGACCTCCGCGCGTGGACGGGGCGTACTGTCCATCGCCGAAAAAGATGTCCGCTCCGAGCGTAAACGCACGCGCACCCAGCGAGGCCGCCTCGCTCGAGGCCTCCCGGTCGGCATGTACCCGCACCTGGCTGAAGTCTACTCCAAACCGGCCTGAAAAGCGTTCGCGCAGCCCCTCGTCCAGCGGCGTACCGGCTCTGCGCGAAAGGGGCATGGACATGGCCGAGCTGAGTGGCGTCCAGCCCGAGTTCGAATCGGCCTGGGGCGCCCGCGTCCTTGCTGGAGCTCGAACCTGCATGATACTCCCACCTCTACAGAACATACTACAGCGCTCATGACCACAGCAAGGAGTCGATCTACCTGGGCTCCCCGCCGTCCGCCGCCGCGAGCAGGCGTAGATAAGGGTCTTCTCCGGGTGAGAGCGGCGGCTGCCCCAGGGCCAGGCGGGCGGCGGCGACGTGGGCGCGGCTCCCGGCCTGCTCGCCAGCGACCTCCTCCACGCGCTCCCACCAGCCCAGGGTGGCGAGGGCCGCGACGCGCGACGCGCCGGGCGTGGCGAGCGCGGCGACGGCGGCCTCGTGCTGCGCGCGCGCGCGGAGGGGCAGCACCCGCCAGCCGTCGGTGCCGCCGGAGTAGAGCCGGTCGCCGTCGGGCGAGAAGCGGAGGCTCAGGCCTGGGCCCTCGTGCTGGTGCACCGCGCGCAGCAGCTCCCCACGCGCGAGATCCCAGATCTTGACCTGTCGAGCGTAGCCGGTCGTGGCCAGCAGCTGGCCGTCGGGCGAGAAGGCCACGCCCAGGGTCGGCCCGGCGTCCGCCTGCAGGGTCTGGAGGACAGCGCCCGTCTCCAGATCGACGATCAGCGCCTGGCCGAGGTGGCCGCCCACCGCCGCGCGCCGCCGGTCCGGCGAGACGGCGACGTGGTAGCCGATCTGCTCGATCGGGATGCGCCGGATCACATGGCCGTCCTCCGCCGAGAGCAGGGCGAGCCCTCGCTCCTCACCGAAATGACCGGCGGTCAGTAATGTGTCGTCCCCCACGGCGGCCAGCCCCCAGGAGGCGGCGCGCAGCCCCTGCCCCAGCGGCGTGACGACGCCCGTGTCGGGATCCAGGCGCAGCAGCCGCCCCTCGACGTCCACCGAGTACACGCCGCCGGGCAGCCAGGCCACCGAGACCGCGCGCACGGGCAGCGGCACCGCGCGCACGGCCCCGCTCAGCAGGTCCATGATCGCCAGACCGTCATAGCGGGCCGCCGCCGCGATGCGGAGACCGTCGGGGCTGAACGCGATCTGACGCACCCCGGTCCGAAAGCCCGACCAGCGTCGCAGCACCTGCGCCGTCGCGGCGTCGAGCAGCGTGAGGTTCCCGCCGTCATCGGCCGTGGCCAGCAGCCGACCGTCCGCGTTGACCGCCAGCCCGTGCACGGGAGCCGCGCCCTGCTGGGGAGGTCGCCGGGAGGGGAAGGCCGGGCGCAGGTAGGTCAGCACCTCTCCGTTGGCGCCAGCGATGGCCATCAGCCGCGCGTCCACGGTGGCGGCGGTGGCGCTGGGGAGGTCTCCCGGCCCCACATAGACCGCGAGCTGGGCGCCGTCCTTCAGATCCACCACCCTCACCGAGCCGTCGAAGCTCTGGGACCATCCCACCCGGTCGCCCGGCGCGACGCCGACGGCGTGTACCGGCTCCTGCGGGCGAGTCCAGCTCTCCTTCCCCTCGAGATCGATCACCGAGACCTCGGTGGCCGTGCCCGTGATCAGCCGCCGCCCGTCCGAGCTCAGCGCCGCGCCGTTGATCCCGTCGCTCCTGTACAGGGCCGCGCCGTCGCGGGCGCGCCAGACCCCGCCCAGCTCGCCGCCGGTGCGCGTGCTCTCGGCGAGCCAGAGGCGAGCGCCCAGCGCGGGGCGCCAGATGGTGCCCGTGAGCGGCGGCGCCTCCTGTCGCTCCAGGGTGCGCTGGTCGGGCGCGAGGGTCCAGATGGCCGCGTCCCCATCGCGCACCCAGATGGTCTCCCCGTCCAAGCCGACCTTTCGGGCGCCCGGGGGAGCCGGGAGCGAGGCCATGGGCCCGCCCTGGAGCGAGGCCAGCACCAGCGCGTCGCCGACGATCACCGCGGCGAACCCGCGCGAGGCGTCCACCGCCGCAGGGCCGACGGCCTCCCCCAGGCGCACCGCCTGGAGCTCGGCGCAGCCGACCGGGTCCCAGCTCACCAGCCGGCCGTCGTCGCCCACCGAGACCACGCTTCGCCCGTCCGGGCGGATGTCCAGCGCCCGGACGCCGGCGCCGCCATGCGGAGCGCAGCGCGAGAGCGGGGGCGGGTTGTCCGCGACGTGCTGCGACCAGGCCAGATCGAGCGCCCTCCGATCCAGCACGCGCCCTTGGAGCAGGGCGTCGGCCTCGCGCAGGTGGTCGTCCGCCTCCAGCACCCGCCCCTGCCCACTCAGCGCGTCGGCCAGGGCCACCTGCGCGGCCACCAGGCCCGCCGTCACCTCCGCCTCGGCCGCCTGCGCCCGCCCGGCGGCCTCGACCGCGGCGTCGCGCGCGTCTCCGACGTCCACCGCATACCGCCACGAGCCGAGGGCGAACGCCAGCAAGCCCAGAATGGAGGCCACGCCGACCACCCGCAGCACGCGGGCGTGGCGGTCCATCCACTTGGCCAGGCGCTCGCTCGGGGTGGAGCGCAGGTGGACCAGCGGGCGCCGCGCCAGCACCGCGTCGATGTCCTCGCGCAGCGCGCGCGCCGAGGGGTAGCGGTCGGCGGGCGCGAGGGCCATCGCGCGCAGGATCACCCGCTCGAGCTCGGGCGCCAGGGCGGGCGCATGCTGACGCGGCGGGGTCAGCATCCCCTCGCTGACCAGCAGCAGCACCCGATCGGCATGCCCCTGGAAGGGCGGCTGTCCGACCAGCAGCTCGTAGAGCACGGCGCCGAGGCCGTACACGTCCGTCTGCGGGGTGCAGGCCTCGCCCTGCGCCTGCTCGGGCGCCATGAACGCGGGCGTGCCCATGATCGCCCCGGCCGGCGCAGACGGGTTGGCCAGCGCGAGGTCCAGGGCGGCGGCGATGCCCCAGTCCATCAGCACGACCTCGCCGAACTCGCCCACCATCACGTTGTCGGGCTTCAGATCGCGGTGCAGGACGCCGCGCGCGTGGGCGAAGGCGACGGCGTCGCAGAGCTTGCGGAAGATCTCCAGGCGCGCCTCGATTTGACTGAGTTGACCGTCTTTCATCAATTCGGTCAACGAGCGCCCGCGCACCCGCTTCATCGCCAGGTAGGGCCGGCCGTCCTCCAGCGCGCCGAGGTCGTGGACGGGCACGATGTTGGGGTGCTCGAGCCCGGCCGTGACCCGCGCCTCCTCGAGGAAGCGCTCCTGCCATCCCGCCCGCCCGGCGCGCAGCACCTTGACCGCCACCTCGCGCTCCAGGCGGGTGTCGGTCGCCGCGTGCACCTCACCCATGCCTCCCCGGCCGATCACCTCCCCGAGGACATAGCGCGGCGCCTCATGGGGAGGCTCGGGAGAAGGCGGGATCTCCGATGACGGATCCATGCCTTCCCCGAAGGAGTCGGCGTAGGTGGATCGGTCGTCGGTCGCCATGATGGACAAGGATAGCGCATGTCTCGCGGCAGCTGGGGCACCTTCAGGCCGCGGCGATCACCTCGCCCAGCCGCGCCAACAGCGCGCGCTGAGCCTCGGGCGAGGGCAGCCCCGCGACGTGGACGAGCGACGCCTCCACCGGCAGCGACGCCTCGCGGCTCAGCTCCGCCAGCGCCTCGGCGCGCGCGGCGTCCACGCGGGCCCTGGCCGCCGGATCCAGCCTCGGCTCCACCCAGGCGGCGATGGCCCAGCTCAGCGCGGCGTGACGGGACTCGTCCACCGCGACGCGGCGCATGGTGGCGCGGATCGCGGCGTCCTCGGCGGTACGCGCCTGCCACTGACCGACCAGGGCGCCATAGGTCTCGCGGACGCAGCCCTCCACCGCA
>CAZKWG010000179.1:0-11732 GCA_964556105.1 uncultured Enterobacterales bacterium
GGTCGACGATACCGACATCAACCGTCTGCGAAGAGTTCGCAGCCAGCCACACGGTCCAGGTCCCAGTGACCTCGGCGTCGTGAGGGTTGCAACCCGCCAGGAGAAGGGCGAGCATCGGGGGCATGCGGGCTCCAGGAATCGCGAGAGGGTGAGAGCGTTCTATACGGCATTTCTGCGGCAGGGTCAAGGATGGACCGACGACCCCTACCCCGCGCCGCCGGCCAGCGTGGCCGTCAGCCCGGCGACGTGGGTGGGGTACTTCCAGGTGAATCCCAGCTCCTTCTCCATGCGCTCCACCTTCATGCGGACCGAGGCCGTGTACAGCTTGAGCGTGTCCGGCGTGATCCGCGGCCTCCGCCCGAGCTGCGCCTGGATCGCCTCGGCGCGGCTGGCGGCCCAGATCTGCGCGTAGCTGGGCACCCAGGTCGACCAGAAGCGTGGGGGCTTCCCGCCGACCAGCTTCGCGACCTGCCCGTAGAACTCCTTGAGCGTGACGGGCTCAGGGTCGGCGAGGTTGTAGATCTGCCCGTTCCCGCCCGCCTCGGCGACGCGCAGGAGACCCGCGACCGCGTCGTCCGCGTGCAGCGCCGGGACATAGTTTCGCCCCTCCCCGGGCAGCCAGCCGCGCCCCGCCCGGATCCGCTCGGCCATCGTGAAGCCGAAGCCGGGGCCGTAGACGGCGCCCACGCGCACCAGCCGCGCCGGGAGCCCCTCCTCGCGAGCCCCAGCAAGAAGGAGCTTCTCCGCGGCGATCTTGCTCTCCGCGTAGAGCGTCTGGGGATAGGGCGGCATGGACTCGTCGACCCAGAGACCCGCGCGATCGCCGTAGACCGAGACGGAGCTGGAGAACACGAGGGCCCGGAGATCCCGGCTCCCCGCGGCGCGCAGGGCCTTGCACAGGTGCAGGGTGCCCTGGTGGTTGATCACCTCGGCCGTGTCCTTGCCCGCGCCGCGAACACCGCCGGCCAGGTGGTAGACGACGCGAGCGCCGCGCAGCCCTTGCGCTAGCACGTCCTCGCGATCCAGGCGCCCGACCAGCGCGCGCGCGCCGAGCTTCTCGAGCTGCGCGGCCTTCTCCGCGGAGCTGACGAGCCCGATGACCTCCGACCCGCCAGCCACCAGCGCACGAACGAGCGGCACCCCCAGGCGCCCCGCGGCTCCCGTCACGAAGATGTGCACGCCTGGCCTCCGAGCGCTATTCGGCGTCCGTGTGGATGATGGCGCCGTCGGTGCCCTCGACCACCAGCTCGGGGAGCCCGTCGCCGCTGACATCGCCGAGGGTGCCGACCCCGCCCAGCTCGCGCGTGGTGTGCATGAGCACGGGGGGAGCGACACCGCCGACCCCGCCGCGGAGCAGGTAGACGCGCCCTTCATCGGCGTCAACCGCCAGCACGTCGAGCATCCCGTCCCCATCGGCGTCCACGAGCGACACAGCGCCCGCGCCGTCCAGCAGGCTGGACTGGCCATCGTCCAGGAGCGAGAGCGAGGCGCCGCCGGTGACGACCTCGTCCGCGCCGTCGCCGTCGATGTCCCCGGCCGTGACCGTGCAGCCGCTGTCCGAGCAGCCGACCATCTCCGTCGTGCCGTCGCCGTCGGTGTCCGCCGTGGTCACGGCGTAGACCGAGCCCAGCGTGCCCGACTCCGTGGTGGAGGTGAAGCTGCCCGTGGCCTCGTTGTAGTAGTAGGCCGACCAGGCGCCCGCGCTGTTGGCCACCGCGACGACGCCAGAGCCGAAGTCACCGCAGCCCACGTGCGTACCCGCCACGGTCGAGCTGGCCTCCAGCGTGAGGTCCGTCGAGCCCGGCTCGTAGCGCAGCCTGTGCAGCTTGTCGGTGCTGCCCGAGGTGACGATCGCGTAGAAGATCAGGTCCCCGTCCTCTTCGCACATCGCCAGGCTGCTGCTCTCCAGCCCGTCCAGGTCCAGCTCGTCGCCGCTGACCAGCTTGACGTCCCCGGTCGCGACCGAGAAGAACCACAGCTCGAGCGTCGCGCTGCCCGAGTCCGAGCTCAGGCTGGCAAAATCGACGAGACCATCCTCGTTGAAGTCGCCGTACACCAGCGGCCCGTCCAGGTTGGCGTCATAGGCGCGCCAGGTCCGATCCTGGTTCTGCCACTCGCCCTCCTCGAGCGAGCCCGGGTAGATCTGCACGATGCCCGAGGCCACGCCCACATCCGTGACGTCGTCGCCGTCCGTGTCGAGGAGCGCGATGGGCGCCGGGGTCGTCCCGAGCGAGATGGAGCGCTCACGATACTGCGGATCCGAGCCTGCGCCCTGGAAGGTGAGCACGCTGCCCCCCTCCGCGTCGAGCACCACCATCTCGACCGGAGAGGTCCCGTTCAGGTCGCCGAGCGCCGGGTTGGCCTGGTTGTGGTCCAGGGTGTAGTAGGTGACGTCGTCCTGAATGGTCAGGAACTTGATGACCTGCGAGGTGCCGGCTGGCGAGACCAGCACGTAGTCCTCGTCGCCGTCGTCGTTCAGGTCCGTCGCGGGCATCAGCACCGCGCCCTCGGCGCCGGCGAACTCCGTGAGGAAGCCCTCGCCCAGCTCCGGCCCCGTCGCGCCGATCCAGCCCTCCTCGGACTGCGTGTAACGCCGCAGATAGCCCGTCGAGGTGGCCAGCACCGTGACCTCGGCCGTGCCGTCGTCGCCCTCGTCCGCCACCGCCAGACCCATGATCTCGAAGTTCAGGTCCAGCGCGTCCGAGGGCTCGAAGTTCCAGGCGCCATCGCCGCTCAGGATCTGCACGTTGCCCGACTCGTCGGTGCTCATGCCGATGGCGATGTCCGGGAGGCGATCGCCGTCCAGATCATCCACGCCGACGCCCACGACCTCGCCGGCGTCGGCCTGCCAGGCCGCGCCCCAGCTGTAGCCGCCGCCATCGCGACCGCGCAGCAGCACCGCCTGATCATCGCCCCAGAGCACGAGATCGGCGACGCCGTCCGTGTCCAGGTTGACCGACCACATCCCCTCGACCGGGAAGGGCAGGGCCGCCACGAGGTGGGCCGGGTGACCGGAGGCGGCGGGCACATACCAGACCATGTTGTCGCGCGCCGCGGCGAAGCCGCCCGTGCCGCTGGCGAAGAAGTCCGGCTCCTGCGCGTCGTCGGGCAGGTTCAGCCCGACCTCGATGTCCAGCGCCGGAGCGTCGGCGGCCACACCCCAGCCCGTGCCGGTGGCGCCGCCGGCCAGCCCCATGTCGGTGCTGACGATGGAGACGGTGAACGTCTCCGCGCCATCGACGCTGACCACGGCCGTGCCGTAACCGCTGTCGTCCACCTGGATGGAGGTCGCGGCCAACGCCGCGCTCGCGCCGTCTACGGACACGGTGACCTGCCCGCCGGGGATGGCCGCGCCGTAGCTGTTCGAGAGCCGGATGGGCACCTCGACCGTGCCGATGCCGACCGCGCCGACCACCTCGATCTCATACGGCTGGTCGAGATCCTCGACCATCTTCATCACCGGTTCGACCTCGACCTTCGGGGTCTCGCAGCCGACCAGCAGGACAAGCAGCAGAGCGGAAGCGCGCATCCTGGTATCTCCTCGCCCGAAGTTTACACGGCGCGGTGGCCTCGGGGGTCGGGGTCTCGGGGCTCAGAACAGCCCGGCGCCATAAATCTGGTATCCCTGCGCCTCCGGCTCGAGCAGCGACGTGAGCTCCCCCGCGCTGTCCACGGCGAAGACGCCGCCCCCTTCGGAGACGATGACGTACGACGCGAGACTATCGTCCCAGCCGCAGGTCAGCACATCGGAGTCCTCGTCACGCGACGGGCGGATGGCCGCGTCGGAGTTTCCCGCGTCGAGCGCATCGACCGGGTAGAGCACCCCGGAGCGGTCGCAGACCCAGACCGCGTCGTCCGCGGCGACGAACACGTCGGCGACGGAGAGGGCGCCAGCGGCGACGAAGTCGTCGTAGACGACGGTGGCGAAGGCGCGCCCGGTGCTGCCGGCGGCCTCGACGAAGTGGATGTCCAGGCGATCGCTGCTGTCCGTGCTGACCAGCAGCACCCCGTCGCCGAGGGTCTCCACCGCTCCGATGTCCGCCACCGCGAGGGCGTCACCGTCCTCGGTGATCAGCGTGAGGGCCTCGACGCCCGTTCCATCGTCGGGGTCCAGGCGGTACAGAGACGCCGAGCCGGACATCCAGGCGACCCCGGACCTCACCGCGATGTCGTCGATGGCCTCCTCCCCCAGCGCGAAGGTCTGGGTGGGGCTCGAGGCGCTCGTCGCGCGCAGCCGGTAGAGCTTGCCGTCCGAGGAGGCCACGTAGATGGCGTCGCCGTCCGCGTCGTAGTCGGAGGCGCCGAGGAGCTCGCCGCTCTCGCCGGATCGGCTGATCGTCGGCGTCCCGGGCTCCCAGGTGGGCGGCGACCAGGCCTGCGCCCACCACAGCCCCTCGGCGCCGAACGAGAGGGCGACGCCGTGGTCCAGCGTCAGCGAGGGGCCGTCGGTGTCCGTGTCGGTGTCCGTGTCGGTGTCCGTGTCCGTGTCTGCCTCGGGATAGCAGCTCTGCGGCCCCTGAAGGGTGCAATCGATCTGCCCGCTCGAGAAGAGATGACACCCCGTGAGCGGGAGAACGAGGGTCAAGAGCGGAGATCGCACCGGGCCTCCAAGCGTCGCAGGCGCACGACCATGAACCATAGCAGCCCTGGGAGGAGCATGCCGCGTCTGCCGCAGCCATCGCCCTCCGCAGACGAGGATTCGGGTGGAGGAAGGCGCACACGCCCCGCGCCGATCCCGGGATCGGGCTCCGCCCAGACGGGCTCCGAGGACCAGGCGGTCGCGCGCACCCGCTCGGCGGCCTGCTGGGGCGTGAGGCTCGGATCGGCGCTCAGCACGAGGGCGATCGCCGCGGCGACCGCTGGGGTCGCGGCCGAGGTGCCATAGAAGCCGGTCGGCCCGTAGACCGAGGTGCTGAGCCCGTCCGGCCCGGAGACATCGGGCTTGGAGAGGCCGCCGCGCGTCGGCCCCCAGGAGGAGAAGGACTCCGGCTCGTTGTCCAGGTAGCTCGAGGTCGCCCGCACCGCGCCGACCGTGAACGTCGCGGCGCTGGAGCCCGGATCGACGATGGAGCCCTCCGGCGTGGGATCGTAGAGGTCTCCACCGCGCGTGAAGAGCGACATCCGCGGCGCGCCCTCGCCCGCCGCGCGGCGCACCATCACCCAGTGCCAGCCGCTGTAGCCCGCGGTCGTGCTGGCGCGCTCGGTGGGCTGGCAGGCGCGATCCTCGCCATCGTCGGGCTCCTGGAGGTTCTCGCTGCGCCCGACCACGTCGCTGTGCTTGTCGATGACGTAGATATCCAGGTCGGTTGTCCCGCAGCGGCCGAACTCGTCCCAGGCCAGGAGCGCGCTGCTGGTGCCCTCGTTCAGGTCCACGGAGAGGGTCTCGAGCCCGCTCGGCCACTCGTGCCAGCCGTCGCCGTCCTCGTCGCGGAAGCTGTCGGCGAGGTGCTCCTCCGCGTAGTTGCCTGCGCTGGTCACGAAGACGCCGCCGGCGCTGGCCAGCCCCTCGGCCGCCGCGGAGATGGGCCCGGTGCCGTCGTAGAAGCTCTCCCCGAAGAAGGAGAGCGACATGCTGACCACGTCGATCTGCTCGCGCGCGGCCCAGGCGACGGCGTTCTCCAGGCTGGTCAGGCCGTTGACCCGCACCAGGTGCAGCTCGACCCCCGGGGCGAGGTCGCGGATCACCTCTGCGCAGGCGAGCCCGTGGCTGCCCTCCTCCCAGCCGAACTGTGGGCTCTCCGGGTCGAAGGGGAGCTCGCAGGAGCGCTGGGTCAGGCAGTCGTGGGTCTGATAGGCGCCGAGCTCCTCGACCTCGAGGCTGGAGCCGAACCAGAGGTAGTCGAAGACGGCGACCTTGACCCCGCTGCCGTCGATGCCCGCCGCGTGCCAGGGCGCGACGTCCATCGCCTCCCGGGCCTCCCAGGCGTCGTAAGCGTCGGGTTCACCGATGGGTTCGGGGCGCCAGGGCAGGTCCTCCGGAGGCGCGAGCAGCACGCTGCCCTGGGCGCTGGAGCCGAGCGCCCCCGGATAGTCCGGGACGTCCACCCGCACGAGATCGCCAGGATCAAGGTCGTAGGTGGCGTCGCCTGCGCGGGCCCAGAGGCTCAGGACGAGGACGATCAGGCGGCCTCCCGGACGGATCCTGACCGCATCTTATCGCGCACCGCACGAGCCCGCCCACCAGGGCGAGCGTTCGGTTAGAGCAAGCTGTCCCCCTCCCTGACAGGAGCCTTCATGTCCGCGACCCTGGCGCCCACCCCGACACGCGCCGCCGAGCACCTGGCCTCCGACACCTTCATCCAGATGTCCGAGGATTACGGCGCGCACAATTACCACCCGCTCCCCGTCGTGGTGAGCGAGGCCGAAGGCGCCTGGGTCTTCGACCCCGAGGGCCGCCGCTACCTGGACATGCTCTCCAGCTACTCGGCGATCAACCAGGGTCATCGCCACCCGAAGATCATCCAGGCCCTCAAGGATCAGGCCGACAAGGTCACCTTGACCAGCCGCGCCTTCTACAACGACCAGCTCGGCCCCTTCCTGAAGCGGCTCGTGGAGATCTCCGGCTTCCAGCGCGTGTTGCCGATGAACACCGGAGCCGAGGCGGTCGAGACGGGCATCAAGGCCTGCCGGAAGTGGGCCTACACCCACAAGGGCGTGCCGGACGGCCAGGCGGAGATCATCGTCGCCGAGAACAACTTCCACGGGCGCACCACCTCGATCGTCAGCTTCTCCACCGAGGCGCAGTACCGCGCCGGCTTCGGGCCGTTCACGCCGGGCTTCAAGGTCATCCCCTTCGGCGACGCCGACGCCCTCGAGGCGGCGATCACGCCGAACACCGCCGCCTTCCTGGTGGAGCCCATTCAGGCCGAGGGTGGCATCCTCATGCCGCCCGCCGGCTACCTGGAGCGCGTCCGCGAGATCTGCACCCGGCACCGCGTGATGCTCTTCCTGGACGAGATCCAGACCGGGCTGGCGCGCACGGGCAAGATGTTCGCCTTCGAGCACTACGGGATCCGCCCGGACTGCATCTCGCTGGGCAAGGCGCTGGGGGGCGGCGTGCTGCCGGTCAGCGCGTTCCTGGCCGATGACGAGCTGATGAGCGTCTTCCACCCGGGCGACCACGGATCGACCTTCGGCGGCAACCCGCTGGCGGCGGCGGTGGGCCTCGCCTCGCTCGACGTGCTGGTGGACGAGGACCTCGCCGCGCGGGCCGCGGAGCTGGGCGAGGCGGCGATGACCCGCCTGCGCGCCATGAACGCCGAGCACGTCGTGGAGATCCGCGGCCTCGGCCTGCTCATCGGCATCGAGCTGGACGGCCCCGCGCGCCCCTACTGCGAGGCCCTGATGCGGCGCGGCGTGCTCTGCAAGGAGACCCACGATCGCGTCATCCGGCTCGCGCCGCCGCTGACCATCTCCGCAGAGGACATGAGCTGGGGTCTGGATCAGGTCGAAGACGTCCTGACGAAGGGCCTCGATGCCTGAGACCTTCCCCTGGGAGCTGCGGCTCGAGCACGAGGGCTTCGCCTCCATCCGCCTCGAGCGGAAGGGGCGCACCGTCCGCTTCGACCCCGTCACGCCCGACGAGCCGTGGGCAGCCCTGGGGGAGACGCCCTGCGCGCTGCCCATCGGCGACGAGGACATCGTGATCCTCACCTTCGCCGAGCAGGAGCGGCTGGTCGCCACGGCCCACGCGCTGCGCGACGGCCGACGCCCGCTGGTGATCGCCCCGGCAGCGGTGCTGGAGTGGCTCGGTCAGTTCGGTGACGTCGAGGGCAACAGCGGGCCGCTGACCGTGGACGGCGTGCGGATCGAGACGACCGCCTACACCCCCATCGCCTACGCAGAGGGCAAGGAGATCGCCTACAAGGCGCTCTCCGCGATCGCCGATCCCCGTCGCGCCGCGCGCCGCCTGCTCAACCGCGTCCGCCTGCCGAAGGCGGGGCCGGTGGTCGTCTCCCTGACGCTGCCGGGCGGGCGGCGCTTCGTCCACCTGAACCTCTCCCTGCACGCCGGCAACGACGGCGCGTGGCTGGAGGAGGCCGTCGAGCGCTTCGGCGGCGCCGACTGGCTGCTGGTCGGCGTCGACCATGGGTACGAGGCGGCGTTCATGGAGCGCATCGCGCGTTTCACCCCGAAGAAGCTCCTCTTCACGGACCTGGTCAGCGACGTGCGGCGCTCGATGGGGATGCCCACCGGCGTGCTCACCCCGCTGGCCGACCAGCTCCTGGAGCAGGGCATCGACGTGCTCGTCTTCGCCACCCGCTCGAGCTTCCGCTTCGAGTGAGGATCCGCGCCCCGTCGCGCCCGGCCCGTAGGCGCGTCCGTCGCGATGGGTCTCGCCGACGGCGACCGCGGTGTTAATGTTCTTGGACACCGCGGCCATCCGGGCCGCACAGGAGCGCCGCAATGGGCATCTGGGACACGCTCAAGACCCACGCGAAGGCCCAGTTCCTGGACGTGATCCAGTGGCTGGACGAGACGCAGGACACCATCGTCTATCGCTTCCCGATCTTCAACCAGGCCATCCAGGATGGCGGGAAGCTGGTCGTCCGGGAGAGCCAGGCGGCCGTCTTCGTGAGCGAGGGCCAGCTCAGCAACGTGTTCACGCCGGGCACCTACGAGCTCTCGAGCCGGACCAAGGCCATCTGGAGCTTCTTCGAGAGCATCAAGTACCAGCTCAACTACCCCTACAAGGGTGACATCTACTTCGTCAGCACGAAGCAGTTCACCAACCAGAAGTGGGGCACGCCCAACCCGATCATGATGCGCGACGCCCACCTGGGCCCCGTGCGCATCCGGGCGTTCGGCTCCTACGCCTTCCGGGTCAGCGATCCGGCGATCTTCCTGCGCGAGATCGTGGGCACCAACGGCCTGTTCACGACCGAGGAGGTCAACGGGCACGTCAAGCGCAAGCTGGTGAGCGCGTTCGCCGACACGCTCGGCGAGTCGAAGATCCCCGTGCTCGATCTGGCCGCCCAGTACATGGACATCGGCGACGCCCTGCGTCAGCGGATGACCGGCTGGTTCGAGCAGAACTTCGGCATCGCGCTCACCGACTTCGTCGTGGAGAACGTCTCCCTGCCGCCCGAGGTCGAGAAGATGCTCGACAAGCGGACGAGCATGGGGATCATCGGCGACATGGGCGCGTTCACGCAGTTCCAGGCCGCCAACGCCATCGAGTCGATGGCCAGCCGCCCGGGCGCCAGCAACCCCATGATGGACGCGGGCATGGGCATGGCCATGGGCGGCGCGATGGGCGCGCAGCTGGCCCGCGGTCCTGGCGCGGTCTTCGACCCTCAGACCGGGATGGGCGGGGCGGGCGCTGCAGCTCCTCCCGGCCCGCCGGCTCCTCCTCCTCCGCCCGTGGCGGCGCGCTTCCACTACCATGGCCCCTCCGGCCAGGGTGAGTATGGCGCTCAGGAGATCGCGGCCCTGATCGCCAAGGATCGGAAGGGCGCGCACAATGTCTGGGCCGCCGGCTGGGCGGGCTGGAAGCCCTGGAGCCAGGTGCCGGAGATCGCCGGCCTCGTGCCGCCGGAGATGCCTCCTCCGCCGGCCATGAACCTGAGCTTCCACTACAACGGCCCGTCCGGACAGGCCGAGCTCTCGCTGGCCGACATCGTGCGACAGCTCCAGAGCGCGCCGCAGGGCCGGCACCTGGTCTGGCGGACCGGCTTCGACGGCTGGAAGGACGCCAGGGATGTGCCCGAGATCGCCGCGGCGATGAGCGCGGGCGGCCCGCCCCCTCCCCCGGCCCCGCCGCCCCCTCCGATCGGCTGAGCCTGCCCGTGGCGTCCGGCGACGCTGCGGTCTGACGAGGGCCTGACACGCGACGCCCTGTGGAGCGGTTAGCTTCGCCTCCGTACACCCACGTGAGGGGAGCAGCCATGGTGCGGGTCAGCGTCTTCGGTATGGGCTATGTCGGCTGCGTCTCGGCGGCCTGCCTCGCGCGGGATGGCCACCCCGTCGTCGGCGTGGACGTCTCGGCGGTCAAGCTGGACGCCTTGAGCCGGGGCGAGTCGCCCATCGGCGAGCCCGGGCTCGACGCGCTGATCCACGACGCCGTCGCCAACGGGCTGCTCAGCGTCACGCAGAGCGTGAGCGCGGCGGTCCAGGGCACGGATCTCGCCCTGGTCTGCGTGGGCACCCCCTCGAACCGGCTGGGCGGCCTCGATCTCAGCTACGTCGTGCGCGTCTGCGAGCAGATCGGCGAGGCGCTCCGGGAGCGCGCGCCCGGCTTCGTCGTCTGCATCCGCAGCACCATGCTGCCCGGCTCGCTGGCGACCGTGGTCAAGCCCGCCCTGGAGCGCGGCAGCGGGATGCGCGAGGGCGAACACTTCCACATCGCCATGAACCCCGAGTTCCTGCGCGAGGGCACGGCCATCCGCGACTACGACGATCCCCCGAAGATCGTGCTCGGGACGCGCGCTCCCGCGGCGGAGGCCGTCCTGCGCGACATCTACTCCCGCTTGAAGGCGCAGGTCTTCGTCGTGCCGCCCGAGGTGGCGGAGATGGTGAAGTACGCGGACAACACCTGGCACGCCACCAAGGTCGCCTTCGGCAACGAGATCGGCGAGGTCTGCCGGGGCGCCGGCGTGGACAGCCACCAGGTCATGGAGATCTTCCTCGCCGACCGCCACCTGAACATCTCGCCGTATTACCTCCGGCCGGGCTTCGCTTTTGGCGGCTCCTGCCTGCCCAAGGACCTGCGGGCGTTGACCTACCACGGCCGGCACCAGGACATCGATCTGCCGCTGCTCTCCGGGGTGCTGGCGTCGAACGAGCGGATCATCGACGGGATGGCCAGGAGGGTCCTGGACAGCGGCGCGCGCAAGGTGGGCATGTACGGGCTCGCCTTCAAGCCGAACACCGATGACCTGCGGGAGAGCCCCTTCGTCACCCTCGCCGAGCGCCTGATCGGCAAGGGCGTGCAGCTTCGGATCTACGACGAGTACATTCAGCCGGAGAAGCTCACCGGGGCGAACCGGCAGTATATCGAGGCGATGATCCCACACTTCATGGGCCTGCTGGTGCAGGGCTTCGCCCCCCTCGAGGCGTGGGCGGACCTCATCATCGTCGGCCACCGCACGCCCAACTCCGACGCCTGGGCCGCGACCCGCGACCCGCGGGTGCCGGTGCTCGACCTCGCGCGCGTCCCGGGCCTGCTCGGCCAGCCGGGCGTGCGCGGCGCCTCCTGGTGAGGCTGCCAAACGCCGCTCGTCGGTTAGAATGCGCCAATGGCGAACCTTCAGGAACTCTTCATCGGGATCGCGGGGATCATCGGCGCGGGCAAGTCCACGCTGGCGAAGGCCCTCGGTGAGCACCTCAACCTGCCCGTCTACTACGAGCCGGTAGCGGACAACGAGTACCTGGAAGACTTCTACCGGGACACCGCGCGGTACTCGTTCGCCACGCAGATCTACCTGCTGAACCGGCGTTTTCAGCAGCATCAGGAGATCATCTGGCGCGGCGGCGGCGGCGTGCAGGACCGCACCATCTACGAGGACGCGGTCTTCGCCAAGACCCTGGTCGACCTGAACCTGATGCAGGAGCGCGACTACCGCACCTACCTGCACCTGTTCCGCCACATGAGCAATTTCATGTGCCGCCCCAGCGTCATCGTCTACCTGGACGTGAAGCCCGAGCGCTCCTTCGAGCGCGTCCGCCAGCGCTCGCGGGACGTCGAGAGCGGCGTGACGCTGCAGTACCTCACGGCGCTCTACAACGAGTAC
>CAZKWG010000180.1:0-11718 GCA_964556105.1 uncultured Enterobacterales bacterium
TGCGCGCCCTGGCGGTCGAGCTCGCGCCGCACGGCATCCGCTGCAACTGCGTCGGCTCAGGTGCCCGGCGCCCTCGACCCCGCCCAGGCCGCGCGGGAGGACGGTGAGCGCGTCGAAGGTAGGGGCCAGGACCTCGTCCCAGGAGATGTTGTTGTCCAGCGTGGCGCCGAGGATCCCGACCGGCGCGAGGACGTTCGCCAGCCCGCCCGCGTCCAGGGCGGTGTCGCTGGGAGCCAGGACGAAGGCGGCGAAGACGCGCTCGTCCGCCAGAGAGAGCCCGCCGGAGATGTCGCCTTGCAGGCCGAGCTCCAGCAGATCGCAGGCCATGCTGTCGCCGTCCTGACAGAGCGCGTCCAGGGCCGGGCCCTCCAGCGAGGCTCCGGCGAGCATGAGCGCGCTCGACCCGCCCAGACCGTGGCCGACGACCGCGAAGCCCAGCGCGGGATCCACGCAGCCGGCGAGCGGCTCGCCCACGGTCTCGGAGAGGAGGCTCAGCCCGTCATAGGCCGCGCTCAGCTCGGCGGGGCGGCGCAGGATGCTCAGGGCGAGCTCGCTGAGATCGTTGTCTCCCCGGCTGCTGCCGCGGTGCGTGGGCGCGACGCTCACCCAGCCCTGCGTCGCGAGGCGCTCGGCGAGGAACCAGCTCTGGGCGGGGTGGCCGCCGCCGGCATGCGAGAAGACGGCGACGGGCCGGGGCTCGGCGCAGTCGGGGGCGGCGTCGACGGTGGCCGTGCCCTCACCGAGCCCGTCGTAGGAGACCCCCTGCTGGCCAGCCTCGAGGGCCGGGAACCAGACCCAGGCGTCCATCCGCTCGCCGTCCGGATCGGCCAGCTCCCGGGTGACGGCGCCCGCCGCCCAGGGACCGACGATGTCCGGCGGGTCGTAGGGGTCGGGGATCACCCGCTCGGGCTCGCTGTCCTTCGCCTCACGGTTGCAGTGGCAGGCCAGCATCGCCAGCAGGAGCGTGATCACCCGCCCTCCAAGGCCGCGCAGCAGCGGAAGCCGGTGGAGTAGTCATGGTAGGTCGTGGTGTGGGCGGTGGTGCGGTAGGTGCAGCCCTCGCCGTTGATCTCGGCGTCCGCGTAGAAGCCGCCGCGGAAGGTGCCCTCCGGGTCGTCCACCCACTCGTGCAGGTTGCCGTGCAGATCGTAGGCGCCCCACACGCTAACACAGCTAGTATTCTCGCCGCCCGCATCGACGGTGTTCGCCTGCTGGTTGATGCCGGGATCGTTCATCGAGGTGCCGTCCCAGACGCCGTCGGAGGTGCCGAAGTAGTCCACGACGGGGTGGCCGCCCTCGTAGGTGTCGTTGCAGGCGTCCGCGTCGTAGGTGTCGCCATAGGGCCAGGTGCTGCCGTCCGGGCCCTGACAGGCGAGCAGCCACTCGTCCGAGGTGCAGAGCCGCTTGCCCGCCGCCGCGCAGGCGTCCGCCGCCTCGTCGCCGGAGATGTAGCCCTGCGGGACGATCCCGCGGGCGGGGACGGCGCGGACGACGCGATCCCCGACGGTCTCGTAGGGAGAAGCCGCCGACCAGGCGCCGTCCTCACCCTGCTCCTCGAGCGCGCCCTCGTAGGCGTCGACGCAGAAGGCGTCGTCGACGACGACCATGTCGGGCGGGCAGGGGCCCTCCACAGGCGCAGGGCCGGTGTCCTCGCCCTCGCCGTCTGAGATCTCGTCCTGGTCGGGATCGTCGGCGCCGGGCGCCCCGACGCGGACCTCTTGTCGACGGCACGCCCACAGCGACAGGAGGATCAGGAGCTTCATGCTGCTGATCTGACCCGTCGCCGGGCGTTGGTCAAGGCGCGAGCGCCGGCCTCAGTCCTCGCGGACGGGCTGCGGTCCCGCTACGATGCCAGCCAGATCGGGGTCCTCGCCGTCGCGCGCGCGCTCGGGCGCCGAGGCCCGACGCTCCGCGGCGCGCGCCGCCTTGTCTTCCCGCTTGGCCTTGATGTCCAGCTCCCGCTGCCGCTTCGCGAAGGTCGATGCGTTTCGAGCCATCAGCGCCTCCTCCTCGTGTCGTTCGCGGCAGAGGCGACCGCCCCCTCCCCGCTGTCCATCACCTCGATGCGGCGCCCCATGAGCCGCTCGATTCCTCGCAGATGCCCGATCTCGTCCTGGGCGCAGAGCGAGACGGCGACCCCCGAGGCCCCGGCGCGCGCGGTGCGGCCGATGCGGTGAACGTAGCTCTCGGCCACGTTGGGGAGGTCGTAGTTGATGACGTGGCTCACGCCGTCCACGTCGATGCCGCGGGAGGCGATGTCCGTCGCCACGAGCACGGGGGCCTCGCCCGTCTTGAAGCGGGAGAGCGCGAGCTGGCGGGCGTTCTGGGACTTGTTCCCGTGGATGACCGCGGCCTGCACGCCGGACTTGACGAGGTGCTCGGTGAGCCGGTTGGCCAGGTGCTTGGTGCGGGTGAAGACCAGGGCGCGGGTGACCTCGGGCCGACCGACCAGCTCGGTGATCTCGCGGCGCTTCTCCGGCGTCGACACGAAGAGGACGCGCTGGGTGATGCGCTCGGCGGGGGTGGCCTGGGGGGCCGCCTCGACCCGCACCGGGTTGCGCGTCATGCGGTCGGCCAGCATGACGATCTCGGGCGGCATGGTGGCCGAGAACATCAGCGACTGGCGATCGGCGGAGAGGTCGTTGACCACCCGCTTGACGTCCGGCAGGAAGCCGAAGTCCAGCATCCGGTCGGCCTCGTCGAGGACGAAGATGGTCACGTCCTCGAAGCTGACCAGCTTCTGGCCGGCGAGGTCGAGCAGCCGGCCAGGTGTGGCCGTCAGCACGTCCACGCCCGCCGAGAGGGCGCGCTCCTGCGGCGCCTGACCGACGCCGCCGTAGATCACGGTGCCGCGCAGGCCGGTGTGCTTGCCATAGGCGCGGAAGCTCTCGTGGACCTGCAGCGCCAGCTCGCGCGTGGGGACGAGGATGAGGGCGCGGGGCCGCCGCGGGCGGGGCTTGCGCGGGTCGGAGGCCAGCCGGTGAAGGAGGGGGAGCGCGAAGGCAGCGGTCTTGCCGGTGCCGGTCTGCGCGCAGCCGATGAGATCACGTCCGGCGAGCACGGACGGGATGGCCGCGAGCTGGATGGGCGTGGGGACGGTGTAGCCCTCCGCGCGTACAGCGCGAAGGATCGGCTCGGCGAGGCCGAGCGATTCGAAGGACAAGAGAGACACTCCGGGTTCGAGACCGCCTGTCTGGCGGCGAGGGAGCGCGGCTTCGAGCGACCCGGGGTCGTTGTGAATGACCTCGTCGTCGGGCGCTCCGCGCGGGAGACCCCCTCTATATCCGGTCCCGCGCCCATCCGCACCTGTTCAGGAAGCAGCGGGCTCGTCTGGCAGGTCGGCGTAGATCTCCTGGACGTCCAGGACCACGCCCAGCGCGGGCAGCTCGACCTGCTGGCCCGGTCCGTGCTCGTCTGACCCTCAACGCCGACACCTCACCCCCCGCAGCCCAGCTCCCGCGAGCGGTCCACCTCCTCGCGCCACCACCAGTTCCCGGTCTCCGCCCGCTCCGCGGGGGTGGTGTAGCGATAGCGCCAGAAGACGATGCGCACGGCGTCGGCCCCGCGGGGCACGGCGCGAACGAAGAGATCCTCGACGGCGTCGGGATCGGAGCAGAGGCGCTCCAGCAGGGCGGCGACGAAGGCGGGGGCGGCGCGCTCATAAGAGAGCCCGTAGAACCAGAGCCGAAAGTCCACCCGGGGTTGATGAGGTGCCACGAAGGGCGGCGGGCGCGCGGGGTCACCCGGCTTGTAGCGCAGGTCCAGGCTGACCCAGTCTCGACCGTCGCGAACCTGGAAGTCCGGCTCGATCCGCTCCGTCGTGATGGCGGCGAAGAGGTGATAGACGTTCGCCAGGCGGAGCTGTTGGGCGATCTCCACCCCAGCTTGTAGCGGCCGGGCCTCGGTGAAGCGATGGATCCCGCCCGCGAGGCTGAGCACGGCCCACAGGCCCAGGTAGCCGGCGACCAGCGCACCCCGAAGCCGAGCCGGGAGGAGCGGGGGCAGGGCCAGCTCCGGGAGCCTGGGCAGGCTGGGCAGGCGGGATCCAACCCAGTCCCGCGCGCGCTGGAGATCGCGCTCATCGAGCAGGAAGACGCAGAGCGCCGCCGTCAGGTGCACGAAGAAGCCATAGTTCGCCGTCGCCGTGTCCAGGACCAGGAAGCCCATGAAGGCGCCCAGCGCGACCAGGCGCGTCGGGCGCGGCCCGAAGATCCCGAAGACCAGCAACCCCTCGAAGAAGAGGGTCCACCAGCCCTCAAAGGCGTGCCAGCCCGCCGGCAGGTGGTGGGCGTACCAGC
This sequence comes from uncultured Enterobacterales bacterium, assembly GCA_964556105.1. GTDB lineage: Bacteria > Myxococcota_A > UBA796 > UBA796 > CAZKWG01 > CAZKWG01. The sequence goes on from CAZKWG010000180.1 coordinate 4,299, forward strand.
CGAGCCAGGTCGGGATCGGCGCGGTCTCGTAGTAGTGGGTCATCGCGCTGCCGTCCCACCAGTCGCCGAGCGGGCTCTGGGCTTTGGCCAGGGCGGAGGCGAAGAAGACCTTGAACAGCAGCAGGCGCGCCGCGGCGTGGACCAGCGGGCTCGGGCGGTCGCGCGGGAGCAGCGCGCCCAGCGCCAGGCACTCGACCAGCATGCTGTCCCATTGAAAGCTGAGGAAGGTCCCGCAGGCGACGGTGTAGCTCAGGTAGAGGACGCCCGAGAGCAGGAAGCAGAGCCGCGGGAGCACGCCCGCCAGCGCGAGCACGCTGAGCAGCGCCCCCAGCCCGCAGCCGGCCAGCACCCAGCCGTCCGTGCCCGGGGTCAGGCGCAGCAGGCTCGGGAAGTCCAGCCAGGAGACGTCGCGCGCATCAACCTTCTCCAGCAGATCGACCAGCGGCAGCAGGCCGCGCTCGCCGATGAGCAGGCGCGCCTGGATGCCGAGCGAGGCCCAGGCCACGAGCGCGACCAGGGCCAGCAGCGCGTGGAAGAGGCGGGCGGCGAGGGGGCCGGTGTGAGAGGGCCAGGCGGGAGGCACAGCGTCCATCCGATAACCAGGATCAGGCGTGCTCCTATCGCGGCAACGACGCGCCTCCTCGCGCTATCCTGGCCCGCGTGAGCGCCCGCGACCGCCTCCTCCTCGCCCTGCTGGTGGCCCTGCGCCTCTCGCTCATGTCCGTGCGTCTGCTGGAGAACCCGCGCCGCTACTGGAATTTCGAGGAGGCGTACAACGCGAGCGTGGCCTGGGCCATCGCGAACGCCGGCCTGGGCGAGCACCTCCTGGCCCTGCAGTACCGCAGCTTCTGCGGCGGCTGCACCGTGGTCGCCGGGCTGGGGGCGCCGCTGCTGGCCCTCGCCGACCGCTTCCTGCTCTGGAAGCTCCTGGCCCTGCTCTGGGCGGCGGCGACGATGATCCTCGGCTTTCAGGCGCTGGACCGGCTGGTGGGGAGGGCGGCGGCCTGGGCCTTCGCCATCCTCTGCGCGGTGCCGGCCCTGGGCGCGGCGGACCTCTCGCTGATGCTCTGGGGAAACCACCAGGAGACCGCCCTCTTTGGCGTGCTGGCGCTGTGGATGCTCTCCCGCGGGCGGGGGCTGGGCCTGGGCCTGACCCTGGGGCTGGGGGTCTGGTTCTGCCGCACGGCGCTCTACCCGGCGGTGGTGCTGCTGCCCGCGGCGCTCGTCCTCCTGCGAGGCGGTCGGCGCCGGGTGCTTGTCGGGTTCGCGCTGGGGCTGGCGCCGCTGCTGCTCCCGGCCGCCGAGGGAGACGCGGGCTTCTACCGGATGGAGGCCGCGCTGGGGCAGCCGCTGGACGCGATGGGCGCGCGCCTCGCGACCCTGCTGTCACCGGGACCACTGGCCGAGCGGCTCTACCTGCCGCTGGGCGGGATGGCGCCCGCGGGCGCGGCCTGGCTGCTCGCCGCTGGGGTGGCGGCCCTCTTGGTCCTAAGATCCCGTAACCATTGGATATTCTTCGCCCTGCCCCTCTCCTACGCCCTCTTCTACGCCGTCACGCGCTTCCCCCTCTTCCACGTCCACAGCCGCGTCCCACTCAACAACATCCGCTACCACAGCCCCTGGGCGTTCGCGTTGACCCTGCTGGTCGCGGCCGGGGTGGGGCTGGCCTGGGCGCGGGGGAGGCGGCGGCTGGCGGTGGCCTTGTTGCTGGCGCCGCTGCTGGCGAACGGCGCCGGCTGGGCGCAGGCGCTCTCCTGGCCGCGCGACGCGGGCGCGCTGGGCTGGAAGGCCAGCTACGAGGCGTACTTCGTCACGGTGGCCAGCGAGCGGCTGCCCTGGGAGGCGCTCGCCTCGGCGGACGTGTCCGACGCCCGAGCGCGGGCCCTGCGCCAGCGGATGGCGGGCATGCAGCTCGGCGCCGCGGTGCGCGCGGGCCGGGCCGGGTCCGCCGACGCGATCACCCAGGCCGCGGCGATCTCAGAGGACGCGCTGCGAGGGCTGGGGCTGGCGATGGTCGAGCCCTGCGCCGATCCGGCGGGCGTGAACCTGCTCCTGGACGCGCTCCCCGAGGCGCAAGCCCGCGCGCTGGGCCACGGGGCGGCGGCGGCCCTGGGCGCCTGTGCTGCGCGCGGCGGACTACAAGCCACAGTGGATCGCCTGCGCGGCGAGGGGAGCTGCCGGCTCTGCGCAGCGGCGGGCGCGGCGCTGCTGGACACCTGCGACGCCAACCGGGAGCGCGATCTGGTCAAGGTGGGGCGCTGCCTGTCGGCGCGCGCGGCGGCGTTCCCGGAGCGGGAGGCGCTGATCCGCGGCGCCGGCCTGTTCTTCCAGCGACCGACGCGGCCGGCGCGGGAGCTGGAGGCGATCACGGCCGGGCTGGGAGAGGACGCGGCGACGTTCCGGGAGGGCGCGGACGACCCGCTGGGCGGCGGGATGGGGGCGGGGGAGGGGCGGTGATGAGCGTCCATGGAAAGAACCCATTGACGGAAAGTGGACGGTGACCTATCCTGAAAAAGTCTCCATTCCGGCGACGACCTCGGCCAGATGTGCTCCGGCCCGGACCTGAGCAACCGAGGCGTGGAGTGGGACTGACACCGCTTCTTCTGGGACCTCGAGTCGCGCGAGGGCCTCAGCCACCAGGACATCTTCGACATCTGGGTTCAGGCCGATCCCAGCTCATGGAACGGCGAGGACGGAGCGGAGGAGGAGGATCCGGCCGTGCGGCTGCGCGAGGCCGCCGACGTCCTGTCCTTCGAGACCGAGTGGGACGATCAGGAGTACCCCAATGGCGTCTGGCGCTGAGATGATCTTCCACCACACCTCCCCTGACAGACGTCCCTGGTGGCCTGGATGTGGGGTCCTGCTGGGGCTGAGCCTGCTCGGGCCGGGCTGCACAGACGCGGGACCCTGCGCGAAGGGCGCCTGCGCCGGCGACTCGGACACGGCGACGCCGCTGGACACGGACTCGGACACGGACCCGCCTACGCCGCTGGACGCGGACGGCGACGGCTTCACCGAGGAGGACGGGGACTGCGACGACACGAGCGCCGCGGTCTACCCCGGCGCATCGGAGACGGCGGAAGGAGATGACGACGAAGGCGACGGCCTGGACAACGACTGCGACGGCGTGGTGGACGAGGGCACGACCAGCTTCGATGACGACTCGGACGGATCCACCGAGTTGGAGGGGGACTGTGACGACAGCTCTACCGCCTACGGCCCAGGGGCGACTGAGATTCCCTTGGATGGGATCGACCAGAACTGTGACGCGTCGGACGCGGGGCCTGTCTACCGAATGGAGAGCGTGGCGGGGGCGCGCTTCGGTGTCGGGACGGACCACACAGCGGGCTACGCGGTGTCCAGCGCGGGAGACGTAGACGGGGACGGGCTTACGGACGTCCTCATCGGCGCTCCCGCGGGGAGCGACTACGCCGAGACAGGGCACGCCTACCTGGTCCTGAGCCCCGTCGTCGGTGAGGCCAGCCTGGGCGACGCCGAGATCGTGTTCACCGCTGCGGACGGCTACGACACCTTTGGTTGTTCGGTGCTTGGCGTCGGGGACTCGGACGACGACGGCTGGCCGGACGTGCTGGTCGGCGCGCCTGGCAACGGCGACCGCGCCCTTGGTGGTGGCGCGGCGTACCTGTTTCTGGGTCCGCAGGTCAGCCGGTTGGCGGACGAGGCCAACGCGGTGGTCTATGGGGACCCCGGGGCCACGAACACTGGCGTAGACCTGGCCGGCCCCGCGGACCTGGACGGAGACGGCCTCGATGATCTCGTCGTCGGGAGCATCGCGGGCGGATGGGATGGCCGCACCCTCGCCCGCGTCTCGGTGATCCTCTCCCCCGTCCCGCACGAGGCCCCCATCTCCGAGAGCGAGGCGACCCTGTACGGCGAGCCAGGCGGTGACTACGCGGGTCAGTCCATCGCCCTGGGTGACTTCAACGACGACGGGCACCAGGACCTCCTGGTCGGCGCCTATCGCGCCACCAGCGCCAGCGGGCAGCCCGGCGCGGCCTATGTGGTCTACGGCCCCGTGTCGGGAGAGCGGGAGCTGGCGAGCGCCGACGCGCGGATGGAGGGTGAGCTGGATCTGGACTACGCGGGCATCCGCGTGGCGGCCACAGGAGATCTGGACGCGGACGGGGTCCAGGACCTCGCGGTCAGCGCTAACCAGAACAACGAGACGGGGTTGCGCGCGGGCCGGGTCTACCTGCTGTCCGGACCCGTGAGCGGACACATCGACCTGGCGACGGTCGAGACGACCATGTCCGGTGAGACGACCTTCGCGCTCCTGGGCACCTCAATTGTCGGCCCGGGGGACCTGAACGGCGATGGCTACGATGATCTGCTGATCGGCGCCTCGGGCGATGTCTACGTGGGCGACGCCTTCCCAGGCAAGCTCTACGAGCTGCGCGGGCCGCTCTCGGGGACGCTGGGGCCCGAGCACGTCTCGGCGGTCTACGTCGGCGCGGCGCCCAATGATGGCGCCGGGTACGCTGCCGCCGCCCTGGTTGACGCGACGGGCGACGGGCGGACGGACATCGTGGTCGGCGCGCCCATCGACGGGACCAGCGGAGAGTGGGCGGGGGCGGCCTATGTCGTGGACGGGGCGCTCTCCAGCGCGCCCTGATGGACGGAGCGCGGGTTCAGGTGAGCATGAACGATACTGCCTTTCCGCTGTTGGTCAGCCGGATGAGCAATGGAACACGCGATGAGAACATACCCCCGCAGCGGATTCGTTCTATGCCTTCTGGCGACAGCCTGCGTCGGCGAGAAGCCTACCAGCGGCGACTCGGACACCTCCAGCTTCGACGCGGATGACGACATGGATGGTTGGACCGTTGGCCAAGGCGACTGCGACGATGCCGATCCCGCCAGCCATCCCGACGCCGATGAGGTCTCAGAGAACGGCGTCGACGAGAACTGCGACGCCAGCGACCTGGGTGTCCTGGCCAAGGCGACCGACGCGGATGTCACGATGTCTCCGGATGAAGAGCGACTGAACGCAGGGGCGGACGTTGCCGGCGCCGGGGACCTCGACGGCGACGGGATAGAGGACATCCTCATCGGCGCGAGCAATGAGGCCGCGGTATCGAATGGACCAGCCAGCCTGGGGCGCGTGTGGCTGGTCCATGGACCGCCCGATGTCGCAGGTTCTCTCGAGGAGGCCGACGGTGTGCTCCTGACCGACGAACACGAGGACGCGTTCGGCGAAGCCGTCTCCACCGCGGGGGACGTCGATGGAGATGGGCTTGATGATGTCCTGTGTGGGGCGTTCAATCTGGATGCGCAGACCGGCGAGGCCTACGTGTTCAGCGGTCCGCTCAGCGGCTCCATGAGCTTGGACGACGCGACCACGACGATTCGGGGCAGGGAGGCTCTTGTCGGCCTCGGACAGCGCGTGGCCGGAGGCGAGGACCTGAACGGTGACGGGCTCGGGGATGTTGTGCTCAGCTCGGCTGAGTTTCGGGGCCCGGCCGGCTCCGTGAGCGTCTTCTTTGCTCCACTACCCGCTGACGCTCCTGGAGAGAGCGCCGACGCGACGCTCTGGGGTGAGAACGAAGGAGATCGGGCGGGCGTTGCCCTCGACTCGCCTGGCGACGTAAACGGCGATGGCTATGGTGATCTGGTCGCTGGGGCTGTCCTGAACAGCACGAACGCTCCTGGGGCAGGGGCGGCCTATCTGGTCTATGGTCCGTTCTCGGGCGAGCTGGCGCTGGCGGAAGCGGGCGCGAGCTTTCACGGGGATGAAGAGGGGGGTGAAGCAGGCATGAGCGTCGCGGTCGCGGATGTCGACGCGAGTGGATCCGTCGATCTCCTCGTGGGCGCACACATGGACAGCGCTCCGCTCGAGCTCGCAGGGACCGCCTATGGTGTCCTCGATCCAGAGATGGCATCGTACGCGGCTTCCAGCGCCGACCTCCAGCTCGAGGCGGAGACAGACTACGAGTGGCTGGGTCTCTCGATGACCAGCTTGGACCTGAGCTGCGACGGGCAGTCGGACTGGCTTGTCTCGGCATCCAGGAACATCTACTCCGGATCGGGTGTGTACCCGGGCAAGGTCTACGTTCTCCCTGGACCCTTTGGCGGTGGGACGACGACGCTCGACGCGTCAGGTCTGTTTGTTGGAGCGGCGCCCTCGGACCACTTCGGAAGCGACCTTGCGGACGCGGGTGATGTCAACGGGGACGGATGCGCTGACCTCCTGGTCGGTGCTCCTTGGAGCGACATGGCCGGTAGGAGCTCTGGCGCAGCGTATCTCTGGTTTGGAGGGGAGTAGCTCATTGGAAGGTCCTGGTGCCCGCGCCTTGACCACCCCTCCCCGCCGCGTCATGGGGAGCCGATGAACCGCCCGAACCTCGGCCTCGCCCGCGTCGCGACCCCGCACCTGAAGACGGCGCTGCGCGCGCTTCACCGCGACGAGCTGGTCACGCCGCTCACCATCGCCAACCTGGCCAGCCTCGGGCTGCAGGAGCCGGGAGAGGAGCTGATGGATCAGCTCCGCGGGCTGGACGCGCAGGCGGTCAAGGCGGTGCTGGTCTGCGTGCTGGCGGAGCGGGCGGGCGAGCGCTAGGACGTCAGCGCCGCCGCGCGGGTCCGCCCGTCGTGGGCAGCGCAAGATCGGCCGCCGCCGCCTGTCCTCGCGCGTAGGCCCGCGCGTCCAGCCGCATCCCGCGCCCCCGGCCCAGGCGCAGGCGCTCGGCGGCGAAGGCCTCCACCGCGGCGCGGCGGGCGGCGAGGTCGGTCACGACCGGCACCAGGGCCGCCGCCTCGGGCCCGCTCGGCTGGGCGGGGCGCAGGCGCGCCACCACCGCGTCCACCGCGCCCACCCGAAACGCCTCGTGAAAGGCGCGGTCTCGACCCGCGCCGTGGGTGGCGGAGAGCCACTCGATGCGCGGCCCCAGCCATTCGTAGAGGGCCGCCACCACCGCCCGGTCCTCGGCGCGCCCCAGCACGTACAGCTCGGTCTGCCCGCCGCGCTCCGCCGACCAGGCCAGGCAGCCGTTGGCCTCGGCCAGCGCGGAAGCGAGCACCGAGCGCCACTTTCGGGGACGGCGCGCCCGCTCGAGCGGCGCCTCCGACCCGTCGGTGATGGGCTCGGCCGCCTCCTCCGCCAGCAGCACCTCGAGCCGGTGCTGGTCGATCAGCGCCTGCGCCTGCGCCGCCGCCTGCGCCGCCTCGTGGACGTTGCTGGAGGTGGCGAGGGCCAGCAGCTTGCGGACACGGCTGAGGACGCGGGCGAGGTCGGCCATGCGGGCCCCGGCGGGGAGGGGGTTCGGAGACCAGCGCTATCCGAATTGCGCTCAGCCGACCCCCGCCGCCTCCAGCCGGGCCTGAAACGGCCCCGCCAGCTCCAGCGGCAGGCCGGCGGCGATCTCGCGGGCGAGCGCCGCGGCCTCGGCGCGCAGGGGGAGGG
>CAZKWG010000181.1:0-11692 GCA_964556105.1 uncultured Enterobacterales bacterium
CGTCCACGGCCACCAGGAAGGAGAGCGGCCCGTCGCCCTCAGGGCGCGCATCCACGGTGAAGCCCTGCTCCAACCCGGCATCCTGGCCGACCCACCACTCGGTGAGCGGCCCGTCCCGACGCTCCAGGCGCCGCACGCACGCCCCAGACGGGAGGGTCTCCGCGACGCAGGCCCCCAGCGCGGGCGCCTCGAAGCGGGGGGTCGCCATCGCCTCCCCGCGCCCCCAGCCCACCGTCTGAAGCCCCAGCGCCAGGGTGTCGCGCTCCCGGTCGAGCACGCGCACGCCGCCCTCGTCGAAGCGCGCGCGCAGCCCGAGCCCTGGGAGCGCGCAGGTAAAGCCCGCTCCCGCCGGGTAGATCGCGCGCGCGTCCGCGGCGATGCGCGCCTGCGCGGTCTGCATCCAGTCGGAGGGCGCGACGGGCTCGGCGCAGGAGAGGAGGAGCACCATCCCCAGGGAGAGGGGCAGCGCGAAAGGGAGACGACAGGGCGACGTTCGTGACTCCTCACGCGACGGGGACCCGGGCACGCGGGGGTCGATGATCGCAGCGGCGGGGCGCGGCGCCGGTCAAGAACCGGTCAAGACGTCTCCCAGGAGCGCCGGGTCGGTTTTCATATTGTAGACAGGCACGCGCCGCACCCGGCTTTCAGTTGGTAAACAGCGGCCAGCCAGGTTGTGCAGCAGGACTTCCCAGTCCCACCAAGGGGGCGTACAGTCCTCTCGTGCTCGCGCCGCGCTGGGCGACGCGAGCCGAACCCCGAGAAGACCGCTCCTGAGCCGAACGCTCAGGTTGGAGCCCTCATGCATGCAATCTACGAAAGTCACGTCGCCTTCCTCTCGACGCTCGTCATCGGCGCGACGCTCTCCGCCCCGGCGATGGCCAAACCCAATGGCTACATCGGCGACGTCTGGACGGGCTCCGTCACCTGCGACACCACCACCGAGTGGATCTCGGAGAGCACGGAGGACGCCTGCCAGGAGGCGCTCGACGCCCGCGTGGACTTCTACGAGACCGCCATGGAGAGCGAGGTGCTGATCCCCTGTGAGGAGCTCACGGTGGAGGAGTGCTCGGGACGCTACACCTGGGTCGACGCGAACGGCGACATCCACACCAGCGGGAGCACCGTGATGGTCAAGATCGGGGTAGCGGGCGGGAAACCGGCCTTCGATCCCACGAGCATGGGTGGTCCAACCTCGTTCTCGAGCGCGACCCTCCTGCAGCAGCACGAGCTCCAACCCGCCTTCGAGACCGCGTGCGACGAGCTCCGCTGGAAGGCCGAGCGGCGCTGCGGCGAGACCATCGTCGAGAAGGCGGCGTCCTGTGAAGACAGCAACGCCAACCCCACCGAGAGCTGCCTGAACGCCCTCGAGGTGCTGCAGGACACCTGCTGGGCGCCCTGCCCCTTCCGCGCCATGGAGCGCCTGGACCTGCCGCTGAACGTTCGCGAGCCCTTCACGCCCGGGAAGGTGCAGGGCGGTGACACGCTCAAGGACACACACAACATCGACCTGCCCCGCCACAAGTAGCCACACGCCCCAACTTGGAGCAAACCATGTCGAAGCTCAAGGCATCGCGAGCCCTCTGGATCACCATCCAGCTTCTGCTCCCCGGCCTGCACGGCTGCGTCCTCCCTCAGGACACGGCCTCTCTCCTCGAGGACTCGGCGAGCCTCCCCAGCGAAGAGGCGCTGGCGGAGGCCCGCGCCCGCGCGGTCGCCCCCACCCCACCGCCCTCCACCTGCCTGACGGTGGAGGGGGACTACACCCGGATCACCTGGTCGGAGAACGGGACCTGGAACTGTACGGGCGAGGGGCGGGGCTTCCAGATCCGCGACACGACCAGCGACGCCTGGACGGACGTCAGCTATCCAGCGGTCCCCTACCAACATATCGAGATGAGCTGCGACGGGCTCAGCGAGCAGCTCTGGGACATCGACTCGAGCCCGGGTTCCGTCACGGCGGCCGACCTCAGCGACGCGAGCCTGGCGGTCGCCCAGCACGTCCTCACAGCCGGCGATCTCAGCCTGGAGAAGACCGAGACCTGGGCGCTGGACGGGCGCGCGGTCTACATCGAGATGAGGGTGACGAACAACGGTGACGCGGCCGCGACCGGCTGTGTGCTCCGGCACTCGGTCGACCCGGACCAGGACGAGGGCGTCTACCCGCTGCAGAAGACCTACAACGACGTGGCTCAGGTGGGCGATCTGGGCGGCCCCGACTGGGTCCAGGCGGTCGGCTACGCCACCGGCACGACCGTGGGCTACGGCGTATGCGAGGCCGCCAACCAGGAGGTAGGCGTCACCAACCACACGCTGGGCTCGACCCTCGCGTTCACCGACCCCAACGGCAACCTCTGGAACAAGTTCGTCAACTTCCGCCAGTCGCTCGATGATCTGGCGCCGGGCGCGTCTGAGACCTTCGGCTTCGTGTTCGCCTGGGGCACGGACGCCGACGCCGCGTCCGACGCGTACCTCGCGATGGCCGAGGACGCCTGCCGAGGCTGGCAGGAGGAGTGCAACGGCCTGGACGACGACGGAGACGGGCTCGTCGACGAGGACTTCGATCTGGACGGCGACGGCGTGGCGCGCTGCTGCGCCGACGAGCCCGCGCTGGTCATCCCCGACGGCACCCGGACGAAGGTCTACACGATCACGGACAACGGCGCGGGGGGCTTCTCGCGCTCCGAGCAGCCGGCGATGGAGGCGGACGAGGCGGTGTATCTCATGGCCCTCGGCGACCTGGACGGCGACGGGACGATGGACCTGGACGCGCGCGGCACGACCTCGGGGACCGTGTACCGCGCGAGCTGCAACGGCGGCGAGTGGCAGACCACCACGCACGGCACGGTGCCGGTGGTCGTACAGGGTGGCGGCGACCTGGACGATGACGGCCTCGTGGACCTCCTCGGCTGGAATCTCGCGAGCAGCCCACTCTCGGGGAGCGGCGCGGGGTACACGGCACATCGAGCGGCGAGCGGCGAATATGAGCTGGAGACCGGCACCTTCGACGTCAGCAGCTTCGTCGGGATCTGGGGCGCGGCGAAGGTGTACAACGCGCTCGATCTGAACGGCGACGGCTACGAGGACACGGTCGCCCTGACGTACAGCTCCGGAGGAGCCTCGACCTCCAATGTGTACCGACTCGACGGGGACGGCACGGGCAGCTTCGGCGCGCTCACCGCCATCGGCAGTGTCAAAGGTCAGCCCCAGAACCAGGGTGACCTGGGCGACGTGGACGGCGACGGCCACGTGGACTGGGTGGGCGGACCCGATGACGACGGCGACCGCGGCTCTGTACAGATCATGTTCGGCCACGGTGACGGCAGCTTCTCAACCCCCAAGGAGCTGGTCGACGTCTGGACGCTCTCGGGCGGAACGGGTGTCGTGCCCGGAATGGGGCGCTCACACCTGTACGACTGGGACGGCGACGGCTTCCTCGATCTGTTCACGGGCCACATCGTGAGCAGCATGTTCACCGGCAAGCTGCTCTACCATCGTGGGCTGAGCGGCGGGACCTTCGCCCCCGCCGTCGAGGTCGTCCCCTCCTCGACCTTGAGCGGCGCCAGCTTCCTCGCGCCGCTGCAGACAGACTGAGTGACCGCGTCGCGCCGGGGTCGAGCCTGGCCCCGGCGCGCGTTCTTCTGCCCATGCCCTCCTCCACGTTTACGCGGAGGCGCCTCGAACAACCCCCATGCCGCTCACGGAGATGCAACCATGCGCTTCCTCGCCCTGCTAATCGTCGCTTGCGACCCCTCCACCGACAAGTCCGTCCTGGAGACTGGACTCACCGACGACTCGGACGCCCCTCTCGACACACAGGAGACCGCGGAGCCCAGGGACTCCGCCGAGACGGGCAAACCTCTCCCCGAGTTGCCCGACCATGTGTACGAGATCTCGGGCCTGGACACCGACCTGCCCCATGACGATCTTGCGCCCCTCTCCGACATCATCGGGGAGGCTCGCTGGGTCGGCCTGGGCGAGAGTGTCCACACCTCCGGCGGCTACTACCAGGCCAAGTTCCGGCTGTTCACCTGGCTGGTCGAGGAGAAGGGCTTCCGCGCCTTCGGCTTCGAGACCCCCTGGGACGACGCGCTCGCGGCCAGCGACTACGTCGCCACGGGCGAGGGCAGCGCCGAAGACGGCGTCCACAGCCTGTTCGGCGTCTGGCAGGACACCGCCGTGCTGGACCTGCTCACGTGGATGCGCGCCTGGAACCTGGCCCACCCCGATGACCCGGTCCACTTCTTCGGCTGGGACATCCAGCAACCCTGGGATGACGGCGCCCGTCTCCTCCAATTTCTGGAGCGCGCCGCGCCCGACGACGCGGCGACCCTCTACGCGGGCATCGACGTCTGCAACGGCGTGGGCGCCGAGGACGTCTACGACTACTACACCTCGGACGAGGCCGATGAGCTCAGCACGGGCATCGACGAGGAGACCTATGCGGCCTGCGTGGAGGGGCTGGACACCTTGAGCGCCTACATGACGGCGCAGGAGGCGGCGCTGGTCGGGGCGACCACCCAGGACGACTACGACTGGGCATGGATATCTTTGGTGGGGATCCGCGCCTGGGAAGGGGAGGCCTACGCCTACGCCACCGACATCGCCGCGAGCTACGAGGCGCGCGAGGTCGGCAACACCTACGTCATCCAGGAGATGCAGCGGCTGTCCTTCCCTGACGCCAAGGTGGTGGTCTGGGCGCACAACAGCCACATCTCGACCGGGAACTCACTGGTGCACGGCTATCGCAACAACACGGACACCACCTACTCCTGGCAGGGGTGGACCAGCATGGGGGAGATGTTGGAGACCGCGCTGGGCGACGACTACGCCCAGATTGGCCTGGTCGGCTACGACGTCGACATCAACTGGGGCTCGTACTCCGACCCGATGGTCCCCGGCAACGCGCGCTCCGTGGAGAACATCCTGCACGGGTACGGCCGCGACTACCTGCTGGTAGACCTCGAGCCCGAGGCGGGGGGGTCGCTCTTCGAGTTCGAGGGCGAGTATCAGGTCACGATGGAGTGGATGGTCCCATCCCAGCAGTGGGATGGGCTGTTGTTCCTGGACTACTCCTGGCCGATGACCTACGTGGAGTAGGACCCGGCCAGGCGTCAGTCGTCCTCGCCGAGCAGCGTGAGCACACCGCCGGCGATGGCCACGAAGGAGACGGTGGTCACGGGATCGGGCTCACCGGTCCTGTAGACCACCAGACGGTAGGGCTCGGACATCGAGCTGCAGGCAGGGTCGATGCCGTAGAGGAGGAAGAGCCCGGTCTGCGGGTCGGGGGTCACCGACTGGACGGCGCTACAGGCGGGATCCTCGACGCTGGGGTGCAGCTCGACGAGGTCATAGGCGGGCTCAGAACAGAGACCGTCGTCCCCACACTGGCGGAGCTTGCCGACGACCGTGGCGATCGTGGACAGGGAGGGCGTGGGTTCGCCGGTGGCGCTGGAGTGGGACGCGTAGCGGTCTTGGAGCCAGTGTTCGTCGATCCAGGTGAGCTTCTGGAGGTTCCAGGTAGGGAGGGTGAAGGAGGTGGTTGCATCGTAGGTTGTAGTAGAGGCATTGTCCTCTACTACTGACTCAGCCTGATAGAAATCGGTCACTCTGACGGTAGCAGTGAGTGGATGGGTCAGGCGGCCCAACACCATCCCTGACAGGACATCGAATCTGCCAGACACAACCGTTCTCTTTAGCGTGATCGCATCACTGGTTAGCGTGAACCCGTATACATTGTGAGACACAATGGCGGGCTGAATATTCAGGTATACAGCTGATATTCCATGTCTAGCGTCGATCGCAACCCTGTCGGTCAACAACACGTATTCGACGTCAACCAAATCGAAGTTCGCCATATGGCGAGCCGGCCACCAAACCTCCCAGTCACCGCCTCTCTCGGCTCGCTCTGCAACCTCCGTCTCCACCTCATCCCCACCCAACACAAACTCCCCATCCTCCATCCTCAGGATCGGCGAGAACGGCACCAGCGCCGCCGGGAACGACTCGCCCACCATCATGAACGCCCCGTCGTCGGGCGCGCAGCTCAGCAGCTCCCCCTTGAGGTCGTACTGCGCTTCGGCCGGGCCGAAGCGCAAGCTCGTCACCTCGGCGTCGTCGCGCAGCAGCGTCGAGAAGCTGCCGTACAGAGGGCGCTCCCAGGCGTTGTCCTCGTCCAGATCGAAGCTGGCGGTGCTGACCAGCGGGACGGCCATCGTGCCGTTCAGCGTCATGGTCACGCCGCCGCTCTGGAAACCGATTTCCGTGAGCTGCAGGATGACCTTGCCGTCTTCGAAGCCGAGCAGCGTGACAGGGTCCGTCGCGGCGTCCGAGCCAGCACCCCAGGTCTGGACCTGCACATCGCCGTTGCCCACCTCTGGGGTGCTCAGCCGGGGCTCGAGCCGAAACTCATACCCACTGTCCCGTATGGTGATCGAAACCTCCATCGTCTCTGGAGATCCACTCCTGGCATGAGTCGCCATCGCCGAGACCGGCTCGTCCACATCGATGGCCAGCCCCTTGCCCCTCCGATACGCCCGCACATGAAGCCCGCCCTCGCTCAGCGTCCCGTCGCTGTCCTGCACGACCCCGATCCAGGCCCAGAGGCCGCCCGACAGCGAGCCCTCCCGCGTGCAGCTCGACGGGTCAGCGCCATCGACACAATACAGCCCGAGGGTTTCGAGCACATCCCAGCCCGACGGCGTGAGCCCGCTGGCCTCCACCCGCAACGTCATGGTCCCGCCATCGACGTCCAAGGGCGGCCGAAGTTGATCGGTGGTGTAGAAGCCCGGATCCTCATAGCCCAGCCAGGCGCTCTCGACCTCTGCCCGCTCGCTGCCCGCCGCGCAGGTCTCCCCGTCGCCCAGCGTCAGCACGACCTCGGCGCAGCCGCCCGTGACGCAGTCGCCACCTCGGGGCAGCGTGGCGAGCACGGGCTCCGCGCCCAGCGTCGAGATCGAGATCTGAAGATCAGCGGCACCCTCGACCTGCTCACACACGGCGCCGTCCGAGGTCATCCCGACCTGGTCCTCGCCGATATAGACACGGACCTCGGATTCGGGCGCCGCGCCGCCCTCGAGGACGGTCACGGACACGCAGGCGTTGCAGGCGTCCCCCTCGCAGGGCAGCGGCGCGCAGCCGCCCTCGGTCTCGTCAGCGAAGCTCGCAGGGACCTCCAAGGTGGCCAGGGTGGGCTCGCCGCCTCCCGCGATCTCCACGTCGGCGCTCCCGACCAGCTCACCGAGATCCCAGGCCTCGAGCGCGTAGGTCCCTGCGGGCAGGCCCTCCAGCCAGCGGGTCGGGTCGCTCGCGCGCCAGGTGTCGATCTCCTCGCGCGTCGCGCCGTCCGAGCCGTTCCGCCAGAGGCGCACGAACATGCCGGTCGCGGGGCAGTCGCCCGCGCGGACGCGCACGACGAGCTCGCCGGGGTCTTGCGCGTCCTCGCTCCCGCTGTCTTCGCTCCCGGGCGCCGCGTCGGCGTCCGGTGTGAGCGTGACCTTCTCAGCAGAGCAGGTCTCGGTCTCGCTGTCATAGGTCTGCACGTCGAGCGAGACCGGCCCCTCCACGAGGCCATCGTACAGGTACAGGGCCGCCGTCGCGTTCTTGGGCAGGCCCCGGATCAACATGGGCCCAGAGGAGACGGGGCGCCGAACCTTGAACGCCGGCCCGACGATCTCCAGGCTCGCGCCGGAGATCAGGTTGGGCGGGACCTTGGCCTCGACGTTGGCGCAGTGTGGTGTGAGCCGCAGGTCGATGTTCACGGTCGTGAAGTGCGAGAGCTCTGCGGAGAGCGTGTTGTCCCCGCCCAGGGTCGAGCGGACCCCCTCGTAGAGCGCCCAGCGCCCGCTCACCTCGTCCAGATACCACCACTCCGCGGCCGCGATCTCGTCCTCGGTCACGTCGTCGCCCGGGATCTGCCGCGTCACGGTCACGGTCTCGCCCGTCTTGATGAAGAGCGGCGCGCCGTCCTCGTCGCGAATCTGCACGTTGAGCATCCCAAGGGACTCGAGCTGGTCGTCGTCGCCGGGATCGGAGATGGAGTGCGTGATCAGCGACCCCGGGCTCCAGGGCATCTCAGGATCGCCCCCGTCGCCGTGGGTCTCGAAGCCCACCAGGCTGACCGTGAACGCCCCCTCGTGGTCTCTCCCCAGGCCGTCCACGAGATCCTCGGCGTCCACGCCGACCGCGAAGCCGTCCACCTCGGCGACCAGATCCGGCTCAGAGGCCGAGTCGTCCGTGTCCGCCGAGGCGGTGCTGGGGTCATAGGTCGCGACGGCGCACAGGCCGTCCGCGTCGCAACGATCAGCGTCCCCCGTCAGCACGCCCCAGACCCGGTGAACCCCCTCGCCGTCGAGCGTGAGCGCCCGCACCTGGTTCAGGTAGCCGTCGCCGCTGATGTGGACGGTCAGCGCGTCCCCGAGTTGGAAGCCGGAGAGCTGCGCGTCGCCGCGCTCGTCCGTCGCCGCGGTCTGGCCGCCCACACGAACCGTGGCTCCGGCGACCGCGCTCCCCGCACGATCCTCGACGTGGACGTACACGCTCGCCGGGGCGCGGATGGGAGAGATCGCGATCTCCGGGCGCTCCGACGCGCGCCAGCGGTCGGGCGTCGCCGCGGCCTCCGCAGCGGGATCTTCGCCCCCGGGATCTTCGCCCCCGGGTGGCGGGGCGCAGGCCGAGAGCAGGGACCAGACCAACAACAGCAGACGAGAACAGGGCATGGCGCCTCCATGGATGGCGTACACCAGACCATTCTACAGGAGCGCTGGCGGCGCGCCGCGGGCCGGAACCTTCGCGTTTACAGCTTGAAAACCAGGCACATAAATCAGCCTGAGACCACGACAAGACGCTCGTCGGCCCGCGCGCCCACGGGCCGCGCCAGCCGCAGCCCAAGACTCTCGATTCTTGTGTCTACCGTGTGCAGCCAACGCGCCGCGCTTCGGGAGGCGTCGGGGGTGGACATGTAGCTGCCGCCGCGCGCGGGCCGTCGATCTCCTTCGAGCGGGTCCGCGCACCAGGTGCGGGTGTTGCCGGCCAGCCCGTATGCGCCATACGGGCTCTCGTCGCCCGTCCAGTCCTGCACGACCCCTGGGCGGTCCGCGCCCCCCCAGCTATCCCGCACAAAGGCCCAGGTTGGATCGAGCCAGTTCCCCATGGACCAGGCGCGGCCGTCCACGCCGCGCGCCGCCTTCTCGACCGCCGCCTCCCAGGGCAGCGACCAGGGCCGCCCGTCCTGCGCCGCGAACCAGCGGGCGTAGGCCTCGGCCCCCAGCCAGCTGACGTGGACCACCGGCCAGTCCGGCTGCCAGAGCTTCCCGTCACGATCCGTCTTCAGCGCGAAGCGGCCGTCCTCCCAGGCATAGAGCAGCTCGCCCTCGGTGCTGGAGCGCTCGCGCGGCGGGAGCTCGGGATCCACCGGCCCGCGCTGGGCGAGGTCGTTGAGGAAGCGCAGGTACGCCGCGTTGGTCACCGGGAGACGTTGGAGCGCGAAGCCATCCACCCACCGTCGATGCGCCGGCCAGGCGCGCGGCGCCCGATCATCCCCCCCGGCCCGGAACCAGCCCGCCGGGACATAGACCTCGTCCAGGCCGATCTCCCCCTCCTGCGGCAGGTACACGGGCCAGGGCTCCGCCCCGCCGGGAGGAACACCATCCCAGTGTTGTAGTCGACGCAGGAGGACCGGGTAGCGCACCTCCGCCCGACCGGGCGCGCGGACGACCAGCAGCCAGCTCCCCTGCGGCAGGGGCGCCTCGATGAGGGGCGTGACGCCCAGCGCGCGCTCGAAGACCGGGACCAGCCGGCGCCGCTGCTCGACGTAGCGGAAGGCCAGGACCTCCGCCCCGGGTGGATCGGTGCACAGCGTGACCCGGCCCCCGCCCTCCAGCCAGCGGGCGTGCCGCCCCCGGTCATGGACGCACAGGAGCTGCTCGGCCTGGCGGGCGGCCAGCGCGTCGTCGGCGTCCTCGGCCTCGGCCTGACGCTCCTGGTAGTGGTCGGCCAGGATGAAGTGCGCCTCGCTCAGGTTCGGATCATGGGCCAACGCGCCGCCCAGGCCCCGCAGCAGCTCGGCCTCGAGCAGATCGGCCCGCTCGGTGATCGCCGCGGCCTCCGCCTCCAGCTCCCAGGCCGGCAGCTTCTCGTCGATGGGCGCGTAGGACCTCAAGTCGCTCAACATACGGCGCCCGGCGCCGCGCTTCTCCCGCGCCTCCTGCCGCAGTCCCCGCAGCGTCTGGCGCAGCGCGCCGGCCTCCGCCACCAGCGCCTGAGCCCGCGCCCGCCGCGCCGCGCCCTCCAGCCAGCCGCGGAGGGCGTCCGCCAGCTCTCGCGCCGTCGGGTAGCGCAGGGCGGGATCCATCGCCATCGCCTGCGCGCAGATCTCGGCGAGCCCCTCCTCGAGCGGCAGCGGCTGCGCCTGATGCAGCGGGATCGGCGGCGCCCAGCGGACGCCGGCCTCGTCCCGACCCGAGGCCGGCGGGCGCCCGACGATAATCTCGTAGAGCGTGGCGCCCAGCGCATAGACGTCCCAGCTCGGCTCGGGCCGGCTCAGCCCGCGCGCCTGCTCCGGGCCCACGTAGGCGGGCGTGCCCTTGAAGCCGCGGGTGTGCTCGGGCAGGACGCCCTGCACGTCCGGCTCCAGCGGCGAGCGACCCTCCGACCAGCACAGCCCCCAGTCGATCACCTGGGTCTCGCCGAACTCGCCGATCATGATGTTCAACGGCTTGAGGTCGCGATGGATGACGCCCTGGCTGTGCGCGAAGGCGACCGCCTCACAGGTCCGCTCCAGGTGGTCCAGCAGGCGGCGCAGGGACCAGCCGTCCGCGGTCTCGCGCCAGGCGGGCTCCTGGCCCGGCGCGTGGGCGGCGGCGTGGACGGCGGCGACGTGGGCCTCCAGGGTCTGCCCGCGGTTGATCCGCATCACGTAGAAAGGGCGGTCATCCGACCAGATCCCGATATCGTAGATGGGAGGGATGGCCGGATGCTCCAGGCGAGCCGTGACGCGCGCCTCGTTGAGCAGCCAGCCGTGCAGCGCGCGCGCGCGGGCGTGGTGCGCGTGGAGGAGCTTGATCGCGACGGGGTGGCCACGCACCGTGTCCTCGGCCCGGTAGACCTCGCCCATCCCGCCCTCCCCGAGCCGCTCGAGGCCCCGATAGCGCTCCTCCGGACGCAGCGGGCGCGGCGCGAGAGGCGCGACCGGCAGCGCCTCCTCGTCCTCGCTGGACAGGGTGATGGCCTCCGATCCTTCGGGCATGGCGGTCCTTCTACGAAAGAATTAGTTGGTAGCGATCAGGCGGGTCGCGCGCCCCAATGTGAGCAGGTCGCCCAGCGCCAGCACATGCTCGCCCGGCGGCAGGCGCGCGCGCTGCCCCCAACGCTCCCGATCCGCGGGCCTCAGCAGCGTGACCCGCCCCGGGCCGAGCCAGATCAGGTGACGCTTCGAGAGGTGACGGTCCACGACCCGCGTGTCCTGGTAGAGCGCGTGATCGGGCGGCGCGGCGCTCCCCGGATCCCAGCGCCCCAGGGTCTGGCCGGGCGCCATGGTCAGGCGGCGGCCGTCCTCGGGACCGCCCAGGATCTCCAGCGCGAGGGGCGGGTTCGGCGGGCGGGGGCGGGCGAGGTGGGCGCTCTGGCCCGAGAGGGCGGTGGCGTCGCTGCTGCTCGGGGCGAGCGCCCCCTGCAGCCCGAGCAGCGGCCCCTCCTC